>JAKEIC010000041.1 GCA_022614695.1 Planctomycetales bacterium
AGATCTCGCCGACACGCTTCTCGGCGGCCTTCAGGCCTCCCTCATCCGCGAGTCCCATGTAACTCTGGCCGACGTAGACCTTCGCCTGGCGTGTGTGGGCGTTCCACATGAGGGTCACGCGGATCGGCAGCTGGGACCACTCGGGGGGAGTCCTCGTTCGCATAGGCGCCGTCGTGTCGGCCGCCCGGCTCACCGAGGGAATCCCCGCGCGCTCGAGCGTGGCCTCTGTCGCCGCCACCGAGCCCGGGGGGACACGGGGCCCCAGGGAGATCCTCGCCCGGGCGACTCCCCGGGCCGCCGCCGCGCGCGCCCGCTTCTCGAGGAGCGCCAGGCCGGACTTGTCGGCCAGCCCGACGCAGAAGTCAGAGGCGTAGACCTGGCACGCTCCCGTCTCGGCCACCCAGCGGAGCCGCACCTCAAGGGCCGGACCCTCGTCCGCGCCGGCCGCCGGCGCGTGCCCGGGACGCAGGATGAGCCCGGCGATGCCGAACACGATGAGCGTGAGGACGAGGAGGTCCGCGACGAGGACGCGCGCGCTCATCGGGCCTCCCCCGGTTCCGGTCCGCGAGCGATTCTACTAGATTGGGATCGGAAGCATGCGCGGCGCGACTGAAGGCTCCCCGTCCGCCCCCGCCCCCCTCGTCGTCCCCCGCGTCGCCCCGCGGACCGACACGACGCCCCGTCTCGCCCCGCGCTACCGGGTGCTCATCCACAACGACGACGTGACGCCGATGGAATTCGTCGTGGACGTGCTCCGGGGGGTGTTCGCCAAGGAGGAGACCGAGGCCGTGACGATCATGCTCGAGGCGCACCACACGGGCGTCGCGCTGGTGGCGGTCCTCGCCCTCGAGCAGGCGGAGTGGCGGATCGGCGAGGCCCACTCCCTCGCCCGGGCGCGGAAGTTCCCGCTCACGTTCACGGCGGAGCCGGAAGCCTAGTCGCGCCGAAGGCGCGACTACTCGTGCCGCAACGCCTCGACCGGGTCCAGCCGGGCCGCCCGCCGGGCCGGGTAGAGCCCGAACACCACCCCTGCCGCGACGGAGACGGCGAACGCCGCGCCGATCGCGCCGGCCGTCACCTCGGTCTTCCAGCCGGTCGCGCCGCCGAGGAGGGCCGCGCCGCCCACCCCCGCCGCGATCCCGAGGCTCCCGCCGAAGAGGGCGATCGTCACCGTCTCGACCAGGAACTGCGCGAGGATGTCGGACTGCCGGGCCCCGAGCGCGCGCCGGATCCCGATCTCCCGGGTCCTCTCGGCGATCGAGACCAGCATGATGTTCACGATCCCGACCCCGCCCGTGACCAGCGAGATGGCCGCGATCGCGAGCATCACGAGGTCGAAGACGCCGCGCGCGCGGCGGCGCTGCTCGAGGATCTCGAGGGGCACCCGGAGCGCCCAGTCGGCCTCGGGGTGCGCGCTCTGGAGGACCCCGCGGAGCGGCCGGACGAGCGAGAGGGGGTCGGGATCGTTCACGACCACCTCGTCCACCTCGAGCCGGAACGTCTCGTTCCGCCCGCTCTCCTCGACCCGCGAGTCGCTCCCGTAGTAGGCGAGGGCCGAGGCGTAGGGGACGAGCACCGCGGGCCGGTCGTCGGCCGCCGTTTCGGCGGCCTCCGCCGATTCGCCCGGCCAGGAGAAGACCCCGACCACCGTGAACGCCTCGGTCCCGACCCGCACGGCGATCCCGAGCGGGGGCTTCGCGACCAGGAGCCCGCGGAACCAGGCCTCCGAGACGAGGCAGGTGCGGAGGTAGCGCTTCTCGTCCACCTCCGTGAGCCACCGGCCGGCCCGGAGCCGGATCGGGTGGACCCGCCCGTACTCGGGCGGGGCCCCCGCGACGGTCCCGAGCCGCTCGCGCCCCTCGACGAGGATCGGCTCGCGGACGACGTGGGAGGGGACGACCGTCGCGGCCCCGGGCACCGTCGCCCGGATCTGCTCCACGTCCCGGAACGTGACGCCGTAGCGGTAGGTCCCCCCCTGGTCCTTGTCCTTCTTCTCGGCGACCTTCGGAGGCCGCACCGACCGGACGATCAGGTTGTCCATCCCGAGGTTCGAGATCTGCGCGAGGATCTCCCCGCGCGCCCCCGCCGCGACGGCCAGCATCGCGACGACGGCGCCCACGCCGAACACCATCCCGAGCGCGGTGAGCGCGCTCCGGAGCTTGTAGCGCCGGAGGTTCCGGACCCCGAGGGCGACATACTCGCCGAGCCGGACGTTCACGCCGCCACCCTCCCGTCCTCCATCCGGATCTCCCGCCCGGCCCGCGCGGCGCACCTCGGGTCGTGCGTGACGAGCACGATCGTCGCCCCCCCGCGGTGGAGGTCGCACAGGATCCCGAGCACCGCGTCGCCGTTCTTGCTGTCGAGGTTCCCCGTCGGCTCGTCGGCGAGGAGGAGCGCGGGGCGGACCACGAGGGCCCGGGCGATCGCGGCCCGCTGTTGCTCGCCGCCCGAGAGCTGGGCCGGCCGGTGGTCGAGCCGCGCCCCGATCCCGACCTTCTCGGCGGCCTCCCTCGCGGCCGCCTCGCGCGCGGCCCGGCGCATCCCCCGGTAGAAGAGCGGCACGGCGATGTTCTCGAGGACCGTGAGCTGCGGCACGAGGTGGAAGGACTGGAAGACGAACCCGATCCGGGTCCCCCGGACCTCCGTGCGGGCGTCGTCGTCGAGAGCGGCCACGTCCCGTCCCTCGAGCCGGTAGGCCCCGGACGTCGGCCGGTCGAGGCACCCGAGGATCGCGAGCAGGGTGGACTTCCCCGATCCCGACGCGCCGGTCACCGCGGCGAACTCGCCGCGGGCGACCGAGAGGCTCACGCCCCGGAGCGCCTCGACCTCCACGGCTCCGCGCCGGTAGACCTTCCGCACGTCCTCGAGTGCGAGGATGGGGGCGGTCGGGGCGGGGCCCGCCTCGCTCACGGCCGCCCTCCCACGAGCACGCTCTCCCCTTCCCGGAGCCCCTCCAGGACCTCGACCTTGTCCGGACAGGCCGGCCCGAGCACCACGCGGCGCTCCTCGGGCCCCGTCGCCCCGAGCACGGTGACCGCCGCCCCGTCGCCGGGGCCGCCGTCGCCGGCCGGCGCGGCCGGGGCGTGGACCGCCGCCGCGGGCACCGCGAGGACTCCCCGCCGGGGCTCCAGCGCGATGCGCACCTCCGCCGTCATCCCCGGCCGGAGCCCCGCCGGGGAGCCCGTCACCCGCACCTCCACGGAGAAACGGTGCACCTCGCCGCCCCAGCGGTTCCCGACGGCGGCCACCCGGGAGACCTCGCCGGCGCAATCGGCGCCGGGGAAGGCGGGGAACGAGACGCGGGCCGGGAGCCCGACCCGCAGCTCGAGGAGGTTCACCTCGTTCACCTCGCAGGCGGCGAGCGTGTCCGTGAGGTCCGGGAGCGTGATGATTGTCTGCCCCTCGTAGAGCCGCGCCCCGACCCGGGTCTCGTTGTCGGACCCGGCCCCCCACCAGCTCCGGCCTCCCAGCTCGCCCCAGACGACGAGGCCGGGGACCGGCGCCCGGAGGACGGTCTTCCCGAGCTTCTCGCGGGCCGTCGCGAGCGCCTCCTCGGCCTCGGTGTGCTCGCGCTCGGCGTCCGCGACGCCCGACCGCGCGCCGCCGACCGCCGCCCGGTGCCGGGCCGTGGCGCTCGCGAGCGCGCTCCGCCCCTCGGCGACGGCGTTGCGCTTCTGGCGGAGCTCCAGGGGATGCGTGTAGCGCTCGAGGAGCTCGAGCTTCTTGCGGGCCGATTCCTCGCCGACGACAGCCTCCTCGGCCGCGAGCGCGGCCTCCTCCACCTGGGCGGGAGTGACCATCCCCTCCTTGGCGAGGGCCGCCTGGTCCTCGTGGCGCCGCTTCGCCCGCGTGAGCTCGAAGTTCGCCTTCTCGAGCGCGAGCCGGTGCTCCCGGAGCTGCTGCGGCCAGTCGCCCTCCTCGTAGCGCGTGAGGGACCGCTCGGCCTCCGCGACGGCTTCCTCGGCCTTCGGCACCTCGAGGTCCCGATCCGCCTCGGCCATCGCGAGCCCGTCGCGGGCGATCTGGAGCTTGAGCGAGGCCCGGCGCTCCCCGCGTTCCGCCTCGGCGATCTGGAGGCGGACGGCCACGTCATCGAGCCGGCAGAGGAGGTCCCCCTCGGCGACTCGGCTCCCCTCGGGGGCCAGCTCCTGGATCGTGGCGAGCCCGCCGAGCTGGTGGGTGATCTCGACGTCCCGGCGCGGGCGCACCTCCCCGATCTCGACGAGGGTGCGCGCGAGGTCCGCGCGTGCGACGGCCACCCAGTCCCCCGCGGCCCCGCCCGGCTCGGGCTCCGCCGCCGCCGGGGAACAGCCGGCGAGCAGCGCGAGCAGCCAGAGTCGTTTGGGGTTTGTCGTTTTCGGTTTGTCGGTGGGATTCCCGAACCACAAACGCCAAACGCAAAACGACAAACGGCTCACGCGCTACGGCCCGTTCTTCGGCTTCTCCGGCCTGGGGTCGTAGAGGAGGACCGACTCCCCGACCTCGACGCCCGAGACCACCTGCACGTGGGTGGGCGTCCGGATCCCGACCTCGATCGGCCGGGCGGCGAAGCTCCCCGGTGAACCCACGTGCACCAGGTTCTTCTCGCCGTCCAGGACCACCGCGGGGGCGGGGACCGAGACGACGTCGGGGAGTGTCTGCACCTCCACCGCGCACTTGGCGGAGAGGCCGGGCTTGAGTTGCGGGTGGCCCTGGGTGAGGGCGACCTCCACCCGGAACTTCTTCGCCCCGCTCCCGCGGGAGCGCCGGTCGGCCACCTGGCCGATCTTGTCCACCTTCCCGGGGAGGCTCACTCCGGGGAGCGACTTGAACGTGACCGCGGCGGCCTGGCCGGGGGAGAGCCGAGGCACGTCCACCTCGGGGATCTGGAGGACGACGTACAGCTCGGAGAGGTCGGGGATGTTCATCATCGTCTGGCCCTGCCAGACCTCGGTCCCGACCCGCAGGTCCTGGACTCCCCACCAGTCGGGGTCCCCGTAGTGGACGACGCCCGCGCAGGGGGCCTTCAGGACCGTCTTCCCGAGCTTCTCCTCGGCGTTCTTCTTGTTCTCCTCGTTCTGCTTGAGCTCGTTCTCGGCGTCGAGCAGCTCCGCCTCCTTCTGCCGGAGCGCCGAGGCGTGGCGGAGCTTGGTCTGCTCGACGGCGGTCTCGGCCTCCCGGACGGCGGCCTCCTTCTGCTTGAGCGCGGCCGGGTGCTCGTAGCGCTCGAAGTTCCGGAGCTTCAGCTCCGCGCTCTCGAGCTCCACCTCCGCCTCGGCCACGGCGATGCGCGCCTCCTCGACCTTCACCCGCGTGACGAAGCCCTCCTCGAGGAGCCGGGGCATCGCGGCGTGGCGCTCGCGCGCCTGCTCGAGCTTCGCCTTCCCCCGCGCGACGCCGAGCCGCAGCTCCCGCTCCTGGAGCGCCGCCTCGCCCTCGGAGTACTTCGTGTGCTCGAGCCGCGCCGCGTCGAGGCCCAGCGTCTGCTTCTCGGCCTCGGTCGTCTGCTCGGCCTTCATCACCTCGATCGCCTCGCGGGCGATCTCCACCTTGGCCTTCGCGCTCTCGACGGCGCGCCCGGCCGAGTCGAGCTCCTGCTTGATCTGCTTGTCCTCGAGGCGGACGACCACCTCGTCGGCGGCCACGGTTGCGCCCTCGGCCACGACGAAGGTGACCGTCGCCTGGCCGTCGAGGGAGTGGTGGACCTTCTGGGTCTTCCGGGCCTGGACGGTCCCCTCCTCGGCGACGGTCACCCGCAGCGGCCCGCGGGAGACGACGTGGACGCTGCGCGCCGGGTCGGTCGTGCGGGGGGCGGTGGCGGGGTCGCGCCAGAGACCGACGACGAGAGCCCCGGCCCCGGCGACGACGGCGCTCGTGAGGAGGTAGATCTTCACTCCTTCGCTTCCCCCTCGCTCCCGACGATCAGAACGCCCATGTCGCGCAGGAGCTGGATCCGGGCGATCTCGAGGTCCACGAGGTTCCGGATGTACTCGTTCTCGGCGTCGAAGAGGCTGTCGCGCGCGTCGCCGACCTCGCGGTTGCTGACCTCCCCCGCCTGGAAACGGATCTGGGCGACGCGGAGGTTCTTCTCGGCCGACTTCCGGATCCGGTCCTGGATGTCGAGGGAGGTCCGCGTGCGCTGGAGCCGCCGGACCGTCTGGCGCACGCCGATCACGAGCTGGTCCACGAAGAGCTTGTAGCCGCGCTCGGACTGGTCGAGCGACGTCCGCGCGGAGAGGAGCGCCGCGGTCTCGGAGGTCCGGTCGAGGATCGGGAGCGTGAGCGTCCCGCCGAGGCTCCACGTGTGGTTGTTCCAGTCGTGGTGGCGCCAGGAGGAGACCGCCCGGGTGTTCGCCGAGTAGGAGCCCGTCAGGGAGAAGTCGGGGAGGAGTTGCTTCTCGGAGATCCGGTAGGACCGGCGCGCGTCCTCCAGACGGTCGCGCTCGATCGCGTAGTCGAGCCGGTGCGCGAGGGCCGACCGGACCGCGGCCTCCACGTCCACGTCCACCGGGCGCACGTCGGGACGGGCGTCGGCGACCCCGAGGGAGAGCCCGGTCGGGAGCCCCAGCTCGATCGCGAAGTTGTCGAGCGCATCCCGGTAGGAGTCGCGCGCGTCGAGGAGGCCGGCCTCGGCCTGGAACTTCTGCTGCTCGGCGCGCAGCAGCTCGATCTCGGCGAGCTCCCCCACCTCGAAGAGCGCCCGGCTCCGGCGGTACTCGAAGTCGGCTTGGTCCAGCCTCTTCTGCCCGTTCGCGACGGTCTCCTTCTGGCGGAGGAGGTCGTAGTACGTGCGGGTCGTCCGGATGACGAAGTCCTGGCGGAAGAGCTCGAAGTTCCGCACCTCGTCCACGAGGGCCCGCTCGGCCGCGGTCCAGGGCTCGCGCGCCTCCTCGAAGCCGAAGCCCTTCGTGAGAGGCTGGGTCCAGCTGACGCTCCCCGAGAGCTGGGTCGTGTGGCGCGGGTCCGACTCGTCCCGGATCCCGTCGGCGAGCGTCTCGGTGAGCCCGACCGAGAGGCTCCCGCCCCAGGGGAGGTTCTGCGTCGCCGTGAGCCCCGCGCTCGACGCGACCGAGTCGCTGGTCTCGTTCCGCACGAGCGAGTCGTCCCAGGAGCCGGAGAGGGTGCTCGCGAGGACCGCGTTGACCGAGGGAAAGAAGGGGCGGCGGGCGACACGGAGCGCGGACCCGGCGAGCCGGAGGGATTCCACGCGCGACCGGTACTCGCGGCTGTGCCGGATGGCGATGCGGAGGGTCTGGGGGAGGGTCAGCGCCGAGAGGTCGGGGGCGATCTCGCGGACGCCCGCCGGGACCTCGGGAGCCTGGGGAGCTGGAGTGCCGGGCTCCGCGGGCTTCCCCGGCGCGGAGGCCGAGGGCCGGGCCGCGGCCGCCGACTCCCGCCACGGGGCGAGGACCTTCTCGGAGAACTCGGCCGCCTCCGCGTCGTACGCCTCGGCCGCCGACCGGATCGCCGACTCGGCGCAGCCGGCTGCGAACAGGAGGGCGCCGAGGATCGCTGAGAAGGCACGAGCGGGCGAGAGAGACATGGCACCTCCCCGGGGCCGTCGGACCTTAAACGACGGACCGAGGCCGGCAGTTTACAGCCCCTCGTGCTATTCTCGCGGGCCGCCGGGGCGGCGGGAGGAAGCCGATGGCCACGAAGGGCATGTTCGCGGCGCTCTGTCTGGCGGCGGGGGCCGCCGCGGGGTTCGCGGCGGGGTACTCCCTGCGGCCGGAGCCCGGACCCGTCCCCGTGCCCACCCCCACTCGGGACACGGCGCTCGAGGCGGAGGTCGCGGCGCTTCGGGCGGAAGTGACGAGGCTCCAGGCCGTCTCGGAGAGTCGAGAGCTGGCCGGAGGGGCCCGCGCGGGCGGGGCGGACTCCGGCCGAGAGCCCTCGAGGGCACCCCTCTGGCCCGAGTCGCGAAGCAGCTCCGGCAAGCGGGCATTCTTCGTCCCTCCCGACGAGCTTCGGCGATCCGAGTCGCCTCCCACGATCCCTCTCACGGACCTTCTCGCCGAGCTCCTGGAGGCTTCGCGGAGCGGGAGCCGCGAGCGCACCCAGAAGGCCGAGGAGGCGATCGCCAACTTGGGCGCTTCAGCGGCGGAGGTTCTCCGGGCCGCCCTCGCCGAGGCGAAGGACCCGCTCTATCGCGTGCGGCTCGCGGGACTCCTCGCTCGTGCAGGGGACGCGGACGGGCGACGGGTCCTGCTCGAGGCGCTCACGGCCGGCGCTCGCGACGTGCGGCGTGCGGCCGCGGGGGGGCTCGCCCAGGCCGCAGACGCCTCGGCCGTCCCGGCGCTCGCGAAGGCGGTCCGCGAGGACGAGGACTTCCTCGTCCGGTCGCTCTCGGCGGCCGCGCTCGGCAAGGCCGGGACCGACGAGGCGGAGGCGGCCTTGAAGCTCTCCTACGAGACCGAGAAGCACGCCATGGTTCGGGCCTTCTCCCTCACCGCCCTCGCCGGCCGCGGCTCGCCGGGCCTCCTCCCCTACTTCGAGCAGATCCTTCGCGAGGAGAAGGAGCCCGACCGCCGCGCCACGGCCGTCGCGGGCCTCGGGAAGATCGGGACCGACTCGGCCGTCACCTACCTCGAGAGCGTCATCGTGAACGACCCCGACAAGTCCGTCCGGAACGCCGCCCGCCGCGAGGTGAACCGGATCCGGGGATCGGAAGTGCACAAGGTCGAGGAGTAGCCTGACGCGACGCAGGCAGCGGGATCAGGCTGGAAAGAGCTCCTCGTGAGCGCGGACGTATTGCTCGAGCCGGCGCCAGACTTGTCGATCGCCGCAGAGGATCCTCGTCAGCGGAGCGAACGGGCTGTCGGGCCGGTGGTCGCCGCCTTCCAGGAACTGGTCGAGGAACTCGCCGCGCCGGCGCTGGGAGAGGTGGGGCTCCGGGAAGGGGAATAGAGCGACTGCGTTCGCGAGCGTCTGAGCTTCCTCGATTGCGCCGATCTCGCGGTACGCGTCCACGAACGCCGAGTAGGGTGGCTGCCCTGGCCAGTCACCCTCGAAGAAGTACTGCAGCCCTCCGTTGTCAATGACTCCCTGTGCCGCCTGAACCAGCAGGACCGTCCGGATCGGAGCAGGCAGCTTGTCCGGGTCGCCGACGCGCTCGAGCTCGCCACGCGCGTACTCCATCGCACGATCGAGCGTTGACATGCGAACGGCCCCGAGGGTCCGCCGGGCTGCTCTCCCCGCCCCTGGCAGTCTACCGGCCAGGTGTGGCGGGATCACCTCGGGTGCGGTTGTCGCCGGTCCCTCAGCCGACGACAATCCCCTGAACCAGGGCGTCCGCAGGCGATCCGCTCCGCGACGGGTCGGGCTACGCGCCCCGTCGCTCTTTCGCGATCAGCTCACGCACCGCCGGGACGAGATTCACGGGAACCTCCATCGCCGTGTGCGTCGTAGACTCAAAGGAGGCCTCGTCCTCGGCCACGGCTTCCTCGTCGCTCTGCGAGTCGTAGTGCTCGAGGACGCGGCGCACTCGGTCCGCGTCCCAGCCGGGAGGGAACTGGCTCTGCTTCTTCATGGACGGCGCTTCCGGCGGCGCCGGAGGGCGCGCTTGGCCTTGGGTCCGAGGTCGTAGGCCGTGATCACGAATAGGGAGTCGGGCTCCGAGTCCGGAACATAGATTACACGAAGGTATCGGCCTCCGCTCGTCCGGCCCACCGCCACCCTCGAACCCTCCCGCCCGGGTCGGTCCTCCATGGGGCGCCTCAGGACGTCGCGCACTTCGGCCTCGGAGACCCCATGCTGCGCAATGTGGGGCTCGCCGGAATCTAGGTCGAGGTAGAAGCGGAGGTTCACTGAAGATCCAATTCGAGATCCAGGCCGAGCACCTGCTAGCAGGCCTTGCCCGTCTGCCTGCGCTCCATGCTATTCTCGCGGGCCCTTGGGCCCCGTCTAGCTTGAAGGTCCTGCGATGTCACTCGAGATTCCTTTCGCATACGCCCCGTCCTCGGCCTGGACCGAGCTCGGATTCCCCTGCCGAGCCCAGCGGCCATCGGCCCGCCCGGGGCCCCGGCACGGATGTTGCGCCTGTGACCGGGTCAGGATCCGCCCATGACCGCCCCGGCCCCCGCCGCGCCACCCGCCCTGCCCCCGCCCGCGGCGGGGCCCCTCCTCGCGATCCGCGACCTGCGGAAGACCTACAACGGTCGCGTGGTCGCGCTCGACGGCGCGACCGTGGACGTCCCGCGCGGCTCGGTGGGGTTGCTCGGCCCGAACGGGTCGGGCAAGACCACGCTCGTGAAGATCCTCCTCGGTCTCGTCCGCGCCGACTCCGGCGAGGCGCGGGTCCTCGGGCTCGACCCGCGGCGGGAGGCGCGCGAGATCCGGCGGCGGGTCGGGTACGTCCCCGAGCGCGACGCCTACATCCCCGACATGTCCGGGGCCCGGTACGTCGCGTACTGCGGGGAACTGGCCGGGATGAACCCGTCCGCGGCCAAGGCCCGCGCGCACGAGGTGCTGGACTACGTCCGGATGGGAGACGAGCGCTACCGGGACACCCAGACCTACTCGACCGGCATGCGGCAGCGCGTGAAGATCGCGCAGGCGCTGGTCCACGGGCCCGAGGTGGTCATCCTCGACGAGCCCACGAACGGGCTCGACCCGGCCGGACGCGAGGAGGTCCTGCGCGTCTGCCGAGAGCTCGCCGAGAAGCACGGCGTCTCCCTCCTGTTCTCCTCCCACCTGCTCCCGGACGTCGAGGCCGTCTGCCGCGAGGTCGTGATCCTGCACGGAGGGCGCGTGCGGGAGACGGGGGGGCTCGACCGCCTGCGGGCCGCGTCCGCCTCGACATGGGACGCGCGCCTCGGAGGGGAGGCGGCGGCCGTTGCGGCCCTCGAGGGGGATCTCCGCGAGTGGGGCTGGACCGTCGAGCCCCGCGAGGGGGACCTGCGCCGGCTCGTGGCCCCGGACGGCCGCGGAACCCCGGACCTCTTCGCCACGGCGGCGAGGCGCGGTGTGGAGGTGCGCTCGCTCGCGGCGGTGCGGCTCTCGCTCGAGGAGGTCTTCCTCCGGGCCGTGCGGGGGATCTGAGGGATGCCCATCTACCCGAGGACCTACCGCCCCTGGAGCGGCCCGCTCCGCGGCGCCGCCGGACGGACCATGGCCATCGCGCGCGCGGGCTTCGGGGTCGCGTGGCGGAGCCGCTGGCTCCGCCGGTTCCTCCTGTTCGCGTGGGCGCCGGCCGTCTACTTCGCCGCGCTCTTCTGGATCGCGAGCCAGCTCACCGAGCCCGTGCCGCCCTGGTACGCGGAGGGGCTCGGCCGGTTCCTCGGGGAAGGCGCCCTGCGGGCCCTCCGGGAGGACCCCTCCGCCCGCTCGGCGCTCTG
>JAKEIC010000042.1 GCA_022614695.1 Planctomycetales bacterium
CCCTCGCGCCGCTCGTCGCCGCCCGACTCACGGGCCGCGCCCTCGATCCCTCCGAGGTCGCCGAGGCCGTGCGGGCCCGCGCGGCGCGCGAGGACCTCTGCGTCGTCGAGGGGATCGGCGGGGTGCTCACGCCGATCGCGCCCGGCGCCTCCTACCTCGACTTCGCCGCGGGGCTCGGCGGGGCGGCGATCGTCGTCGCGCGGCCCGGGCTCGGGACGCTCAACCACACGGCGCTCACGGTGCGCGCCGTGCGCGAGGCCGGGGTCCCGGTCCTCGGCGTGGTCTTCTCGCGCGTCTCCGGCGCCCCGCCCGACCTCGCCGAGGAGACCAACCCCGGCGTGCTCGCGGAGACCGTCCCCGCCCCGCTGCTCGCCACGATCGCGCACCTCGGGGCCGAGCCCCGCGCCGACGCGTTGCCTCTCGCGCCCTTCGGGCCGGTCGCCGACGCCGTCGAGGCCTCGCTCCTCGGGGCCGGGGGGCCCTCCGTCCGCCCGGCGCACGAGCTGGTGACCCGGGTCCGCTACCAGGAGACCGACCAGATGGGGGTCGTCTACCACGGGAACTACCTCCTCTACTTCGAGATGGGGAGGACGGAGCTGCTGCGGGAGCTCGGGCTTCCCTACTCGGACCTCGAGCGGGAGGGGATCCGGCTCGCCGTGACCGAGGCGACCGCGCGCTACCACGCGCCGGCCCGCTACGACGACCGGATCAAGATCCGCACCCGGCTCGCCGAGGTGGGCCGCGCCCGCATCGCGTTCGCGTACGAGGTGGCGCGGGCCGACGACGGGCGGCTCATGGCCGAGGGGACGACCGTGCTCGCCTGCCTCGACGCGAGCGGCCGGCCCCGGAGGCTGCCGGAGCGGGTGCTGGCGCTCCTCGGCGCGACCGGCCGGGCGCCGAGGCCGGTGGCGGGGGCCCGCCCGTGAGCCGGCGACCCCCGCCGACGCCCACGCCGGATCCGGAGAGCGCGGCGATCCGTGCGTCGTACCTCGACGCGCTCCCCGACCCGGTCGTCGCCGTCTCGTCGGTGAGCGGGCGGATCCTCGACGTGAACGGGGCGCTCGCCCAGGTGACCGGGGTGCCGCGCGCGGAGTGGCGGGCCCGGCCGGCGGTGGAGCTGGCCGCCCCCGAGGGCCGGGCCGCGCTCGAGAGCATCCTCCAGCGCGCCTCGAGCGCCGAGGCGGCGGCCGACGAGTTCCCGCTGGCGCGGGCCGGGGGGCCGCCGCTCCCGGTCGAGGCCGCCGCGCGGCACCTCACGGTGCCGAAGGGGCCGAGCACGGTGCTCCTCGTCCTGCGCGACGTCACGGGCCGCCGGCGCGTCGAGGAGGAGGTCCGCACGCTCTACCGCGACTTCGCGGTGCTCTACCTGATCGGGGAGCGGGTGACCGCCACGCTCGACCCCCAGGCGATCGCCGACGAGACGGGCGAGGCCCTCCTCCGGCTCCTCGACCGCGACTGCGGCGCCGCGATCCACCTCCTCGACGAGGAGCGCGGGACGCTGCGGACCGCGAGCCGGCGGAGGATCCCCGCCCCGCTCGCGGAGGCCCTCGGCGAGCCGGAGGTCGGGAAGGACTTCCTCGGCCGGGTCGCGGTGGAGCGGCGGCCCATCCTCGTCCAGGACCCGGCCCTCGAGTCGCCCGCCCTCGCCCGCGCGGCGGCGGAGGCGCGCTGCCGGAGCCTCCTCGGGGTGCCGCTCCGGTCCCGGGACCGCGCGCACGGGGTCCTGGTTCTCGCCGCCTACGACGAGAAGCCGTTCGGGCAGGCCGACTTCGAGCTGCTCTCCTCGGTCGGGAACGAGGTGGGCATCGCGCTCGAGAACGCGCGGCTCCACCGCGAGGTCCAGCGCTCCGAGGAGCGCTACCGCGACCTCGTCCAGCGGAGCCCCGTGGGGATCCTCGAGGTCTCCGAGGACGGCCGGATCCTCACGGCGAACGAGGCGGCGGCGAAGATCCTGCGGATGACGCGGGAGCAGCTCCTCGCCCTCCCGGCCGAGCGGCTCTACCGCGACCCGGGCGAGCGGGCTCGCCTCCTCGCCGCCTTCCGGGCGGACGGGGTCCTCACGGAACGCGAGGTCGAGTATGCCGGGGGCGACGGCTCCTCGCTCATGCTCTCGCTCACCTCGCGTCGGGTGCCGGGCGCCGAGGGGGGACCCCCGCGCTGCCAGGACGTGATCCGGGACGTGAGCGAGCAGAGGGCGCTCCAGCAGAAGCTCCTCCAGACCGAGAAGCTCGCCTCGATCGGGCAGATGATCTCGGGGATCGCCCACGAGCTGAACAACCCGCTGACGGGCGTCCTCGGCTACGCCCAACTCCTCATGGAGGGCGAGTGCCCGCCGGCGATCCGGCGCGACCTCGAGCGGATCAACCAGGACGCGCTGCGATGCAAGAGGATCATCGAGAACCTGATGCGCTTCGCCCGCAAGGAGCGCCCCCGGCGCACCGTCGTGAGCCTGAACGAAGAGGTCGAGGCGGTCCTGGAACTCCGCCGCTACCACCTGACGGTCGGGAACATCGAGGTGGAGAAGGAACTCGACCCGAACCTCCCCTACACGCTCGCCGACGCCCACCAGCTCCAGCAGGTGTTCCTGAACATCGTGAACAACGCCGTGGACGCGATGCAGGAGGCCCGCGGGAGCGGCAAGCTCCGCGTGCGCACGGCCGTCCGGGACTCGCGGATCCACGTCGAGTTCGAGGACAACGGCCCGGGGATCGCGCCCGAGCACGTCCGGAAGATCTTCGACCCCTTCTTCACGACGAAGGAGGTGGGGAAGGGGACGGGCCTCGGGCTCTCGGTCTCCTACGAGATCGTCCACGAGCACGGGGGGGAGATCCTCGTCCGGTCCGAGCCCGGGAAGGGCGCCACGTTCACGGTCGCGATCCCGGTCGAGCGGATCACCCCGGAGGGGGCCCATCGCAAGCCGACGACCCGGCGCTTCCGGGTCGTCACGGGGACCAAGCGGGTCCTGCTCGTGGACGATGAGCCGACCGTGCTCGACGTCACCCACCGCGTGCTCGAGGACGACGGCTACGTGGTGACGCGGGCCGCATCGGGCTCCGAGGCGCTCGAGGCCCTCGGCCGGGAGGGCTTCGACGTCCTGCTCACCGACCTCGCGATGCCCGGCATGGACGGACGCGAGCTCTACGGGAAGGTCCGCGAGGTCTGGCCGGACCTGGCCCGGCGCACGGTCGTCTTCACCGGCAACGCGCTCGACGAGGGGACCCGGGAGTTCCTCGAGACGACCCGGGTCGCGCACATCTCCAAGCCCTACCTCGTCCGCGAGCTGCGGGCGCTCCTCCAGAGGGTGCTCACCGAGGAAGTGACGGCGTGACGGTCCACCGTTCACGGTTCACGGTTCACGGTTCACAGTTCACGATTCGCGCCGTCACGTTGCTAGCTCTCGCCGGGGCGGCCCTCGCCGACGACCCGCCCGGCGGCGCGGCGGGCCTGCTCGACGCGCGGCTCGCGGCGGCCTGCGACGCGGCGGCCCGGGCCGCCGCCGAGACGCGCGGGCTCCCCTTCCTGCGGCCGGTCGGGCGCCGGGTCGCCTCCCGCGAGGAATTCGCCCGGCACGTGGGGGAGGTCGTGGACCGGGACTTTCCGCGCGAGAGGCAGAGGGAGATCGCCCTCTCGCTCGCCGCCTGGGGGTTCCTCCCCGAGGGCTACGACCTGCGGGCGACGTACATGGAGATGTTCGCCGACGAGGTCGTGGGCTACTACGACCCGCGGGAGGGGGAGCTGGTGCTGCTCCGCGAGGCGCCCGCCGACGTCCTCGAGCGCGTCGTCGGGCACGAGGTCGTCCACGCGCTCCAGGACCAGCACTTCGGCCTCGAGGGGCTCGTCCGTCCGGACCGCAACACCGACGACGAGGCGTGGGCCCACGCGGCCGTCGTGGAGGGGGAGGCGACGCTCCTCGAGTCCGAGGGGAGCGCGCGGCGGACGGGCGAGCGGGCCGAGCCGGGCCTCGGGGCGCGCCTGCGGAGGCTCCTCGAGGAGCGGGCCCGGACGGTCGGCCGGACGATCGCCCGGGTGCCGCCTCTCCTCCGCGAGAACCTGATCTTCCCCTACGCCGAGGGGACGGCCTTCGTCGAGGAGGTGCGGCGGCGGTTCGGCTGGCCGGGCCTGACGCTCGTCTTCTGGGACCCGCCGGCCTCGACCGAGCAGGTGCTCCACCCCGAGCGTTACATGGAACGGCGCGACTTCCCGACGCGGTTCCGGATCCCGGACCTCGGGCCGCTCCTCCCCCCGGGCTCCCGGCGGGCGGAGGCGAACGTCCTCGGCGAGCACGCGGTGAAGGTGCTGCTCGCCCCCGCGGTCGGGGCCGAGGCGGCGGCCGCGGCGGCGGACGGCTGGGACGGGATCGAGTTCGTGGTCTGGGAGGCGCCCCGGAGACCCCCCGGCGCCGGGCCGGGCCCGGTCCTGGCGTTCGCGAGCGCCTGGGACTCGGAGGGCGACGCCGCGGCCTTCGCCGCGGCCTACGAGAAGGCCCGCGCCGCCCGGCCCGCCGTGCCGCGCGACCCGGCGCCCGCCCCTCCGCGGCTCGAGCGCCGGGGCGACCTCGTGTTCGGGCTCGAGGGGGCCCCGGCGGACCCGGCCGAGGCGCTGTGGGAGGCGCTCGTGCGCTCCGAGCGGGTACTCCATCCCAGGGATCCAGGAGCCCGGGATCCCGGGGCGCGCCGTGGCTGAGGGTCGTCCGTCGAGCGGGCCCCTCCTTCTCCTCGTGTTCGCCTCCGGCGCGGCCGTGATGGCGGCCGAGATGGGGCTCCAGCGGGCGATGGCGCCCTACTTCGGCGCCTCGACCTACGTCTGGACCAACATCATCGGAGTCATCCTCGCCGCGCTCGCCGCGGGGTACTGGCTGGGCGGGACCCTCGCCGACCGGTTCGGGACGCTCCCCCCCCTCCTCAAGCTCGTCGCGGGGGGCGCGGCGCTCCTGGCGGTCGTCCCGTTCCTCGTGAAGCCGCTCGCCTCGTGGCTCCTCACGGCGCCCGGCGCGCCCCTCGAGGGGCTCTCGCGGGCCCTGGTGCTCGGCTCCCTCGCGGCGTCGGTGGTCCTCGTCGCGCCGCCCATCATCCTGCTCGGGGCGGTGGGGCCCTGGGCGACCCGCCTCCTCGCCGGGACCGGGGTCCCTGTCGGCCGCGCGTCGGGGCAGGTGCTCATGCTCTCCACGATCGGCTCGCTCCTCGGGACGTTCCTCCCCCCGCTCGTGCTGATCCCCTGGATCGGCTCGCGACTCACCGTGGCCCTCGCGGCGGCGGTCCTCCTCGCCGCGGCGGCCTTCGCGGCCCGCCCGGGGCTCCGCGGCGCGGCCGGGGGCGGGGCGGCGGGGGCGGCCCTCGCGCTCCTCGCGGGGCTCTGGCAGGCGGACGTTCCGCTGCGCGGCGGGGAGGGGCTCCTCGCCGAGCGGGAATCGGGCTACCAGTACGTGCGGGCGCGGCTCGAGCGGGAAGGGACGGGGAGCGAGGTCGTGGAGACGGTCTCGCTCACGCTGAACGAGGGGGAGGGCGACTTCCACAGCCGGATCGTGCGGGGACGCTCGCTCACCGGGGTCTACTACGACTGGTTCGCCGCGCTCCCGGCCCTCGCGGTCCCTCCCGACCCCGCGCGGAAGCCCCCCCTCCGCGTCGCGATCCTCGGGCTCGCCGCGGGATCCCACAGCCGGGTGCTGCACCGGTTCTGCGGCGGGCTCTACGACCTCGCGGTGGAGGGGGTGGAGATAGACCCCGTCGTGGTGGAGGTCGCCCGGGAGCACCTCGAGATGACCGAGGCGAGTCACCCCCGGCTCCGGGTCCACGTGGCCGACGCCCGGCCCTGGCTCGCGGCGTCGCGGGGGCCCTACGACCTCGTGATCCTCGACGCCTTCGCCCAGCAGCTCTACGTGCCGTTCTACCTCGCGACGGAGGAGTTCTTCGGGATGGTGCGGGACCGCCTCGCGCCCGGCGGGGTCTTCGCGACGAACGTCTTCCCGGCGCGGCCGGACGCGGGGCTGCCGCGGGCGGTGGGGGCGACGCTGCGGCGGGTCTTCGGCGAATCGGTCTGGTCGGCGAAGCTCCCC
>JAKEIC010000043.1 GCA_022614695.1 Planctomycetales bacterium
GTCCTGCGTCGGACTTGAGCGTGGAGACTTTGCGCGGTAAAGTGACGATGGAGTTGAGGGGTATGTTCAGACTCGACGCCGAAGGTTGCGCGCGGCGAGAGCGGGCGGCGAGTCTCATCGCGGGCGGAGCGACGGACGCCGAGGTTGCCCGTGCCCTCGGGACGCCGGCCTCGACCCCCCTACGTTGGCGCCGGGACCGGGCCTTCATGACTCGGGCAGTCGTACCGCAGCTCGCCAAGGGGACAAAGCACCTCATCACTCTCGGCATACCGGATCAAGTTGCGTGGGACCTGGCGCAGCGCGCGTGGGACACGATACGGACCGCAGGGCGCCACTACTCGGACGACGTGGGGCGTGCCATCGCTCGGGCCCTCGCGTGCTTGGCGGGCAAGGATGCCGCCGAACCCACGTCCAGCCCTTCCGCGTCCTCCTCGGCCGAGCCCGCCGCCGGCGCTCCGAGCGAATCCCGAGTGTGACGAGACTGGGTCGTAGGGAGTGTGACTCCGCGGGCGGGCGTTGCCATTGGGGGCGCCGGACCGCGCTTGACTCGCGGCCCCGGGGTGGTAGAGAGGCCCCGCGTGCGCTACGTCCCGTGCTACGCCAAAGTTCGTGAAACGGCGTGCGCGCTCGTGCGCGAAAGAGCGCGTCCGTTCGACGGAACCTCCGACCCGGACTCGACTTCTCCCCAGTTTCCCTGGCGGGGCCGACGGGGTTCGAACCCGCAACCCTCGGATCGACAATCCGATACTCTGACCAGTTGAGCTACGGCCCCTGAGGCGCGCGGATTGTCGGAACGGGACGAGAGGGTGTCAAGGAACCGCGAACCGGAAACGAGGGACGGACCGCGGTACACTGGTCCCCCATGGTCCACCTCTCCAAGATCGTGACCAAGACGGGCGACGACGGAACGACGGGGCTCGGGGACGGGTCGCGCGTCCCGAAGACCGACCCGCGGGTCGAGGCCACCGGGACCGTGGACGAGGCGAGCTCGGTCCTCGGGCTCGCGATCGGGGCGATCGCCGACCCCGCGGTCGCGGAGCTGCTCCGCGGGATCCAGAACGACCTCTTCGACGTGGGGGCGGACCTCTGCTCGCCGCCGGCGGAGGGGGAGGAGCCCGGAAAGCGGCTCCGGGTCGCGCCGGCGCAGGTCGAGACCCTCGAGAAGGCGGTCGAGAGCTGGAACGCGCGGCTCAAGCCCCTCGGGACGTTCGTGCTCCCGGGCGGGACCCCGGCCGCCGCGTGGCTCCACCTCGCCCGAACCGTCGTGCGGCGCGCCGAGCGGCTCGGCTGGGCCGCGGCGGCAAAGCACCCCGTCAGCCGAACGGCGCTCGTCTACCTGAACCGCCTCTCGGACCTCCTCTTCATCCTCTCGAGGGTCGCGAACGACGACGGCGCGCGCGACGTGCTTTGGGAACCGGGCAAGGGCCAGGGGGGCCCAGTGGCCACCCGGAAGCGCCGGACACCCGAGACACGGCGACACGAGCCCTAACGGTCCGCGGGAGGGATCTCGCCCCGCTCCCGCAGCCCGCGCTCGCACTCCGCGAGGGCCCGCCGCGCCTCCGGCGCGGTCGGGTGATCGGGCGCGAGCCTCAGGAAGCGCCCCAGCGACTCCGCGGCCCGGCGTAGCTCGCCGCGGTCCTGCAGGCAGAAGCCCAGGTTCGCGTGGGGCCCCGGCAGGTCCGCCTGGACGCGGATCGCCTCCTCGAAGTCGGCGATCGCGCCGGAGAGATCTCCCAGCCCCTTGCGGGCGACGCCCCGGTTCGCGAGCGCCGATCCGAAGGCGGGCCGGAGCCGGACCGCTTCGTCGTAGTCTCCGAGGGCGCCTCGGGCATCCCCGAGGGTCCGGCGGAGATTGCCCCGGTTGTAGAGGGCGTCCGGGTCGTCGGGCTGTCGGCGCAGGGCCTCGTCGTAGTCGGCGAGGGCCCCCCGGAGATCCCCGAGCGCCCGACGCATCGCGCCCCGGTTCGAGAGGGCCCGGACGTCCCCGGGCTCGACGGCGAGGGCCCCGTCGAAGTCTCCAAGCGCCCCCGCGACGTCCCCGAGGTCCTTCCGGACCACGCCGCGGCTCGCGAGCGCACGGGCGTCGCGCGGATCCCGGAGCAGGACCGCGTCGTAGTCCTCGAGGGCTCCGCGGAGGTCGCCCCGGAGGATGCGGAGCGAGGCCCGGTTGAAGCGGGGACCGGGTTCGGCCGGCAACGCCCGCACGGCCAGGTCGAGGTCCTCGCGCGCCCCGTCGAGGTCCCCGAGCTCGCGGCGCAGCGCCCCCCGGTTGTTCCGCGCCCAGGCGAACGAGGGTCCCTCCGACAGCGCGCGACCGTACTCCCGCTCCGCGAAGGCCCGGTCGCCCCCCGGGGCGACCGATTCAAGGTGCGCCCGGACGAGGGCGGCCTCCCAGCCCCCGATGTCGCGGAGGATCTCGCGGGCCCTCGACCAATCCTCCCGGTACTCGGCGAGCGCCCCACGGGCCAGGGTCGCCTCGGGACCCGTCCCGCCCGCGGCCGCCTCGTAGTGCGGCACGGCCTCCTCGCCCCGGAAGGCGAAGAACGCCTCGAGGCCGAGGAAGAGGCGCGCCCGCGGCTCCTCGGGCGATCCCGCAGGCACGCGGGCCCACTCGGCGCGAGCGGCGGCGCCGTCGCCCGCCGCCCAGAGGAGGAGGCCGCGCTCGACCCGCAGGTCCTCCCGAGCCGGGGCGATCCGGAGCGCCTGCCCCAGGAGCCCGGCCGCCTCAAGCGGATCGGAGCCTCGCCGTTCCCGCGCTCGCGCCACGAGCGCCTCCGCGGGATCGGCCGGGGCCGTCGGCGCCGGCGGGACCGGGGAGGGCGGGGGGCGGCCCGAGGCCGCGAGGGCCAGGGCGGCCGAGCCCCCCGCGGCCGCGAGCAGACCCGCCGCGAGGAGCCCCCCGAGGCGGAGGGCCGGGCGAGGCGCCCGCACAGGCTCGCCGCGGAGGAGCCGGTCGAGGTCGTCCCGCACCGCCCCCGCGTCGGCATAGCGGCGCGCGGCGGGCTTCCCGAGGCATCCGGCCACGACCCGCCCGAGCGCGGCCGGCGCGTCCGGGCGGAGCGTGCGCAGCCTCGGGGGCTCCGCCGCGAGCACGCGGGCGATCACCTCGGCGGCCGTCCCGCCCTCGAACGCGCGGCGGCCCGTCAGGAGTTCGTGGAGCACGCAGCCGATGCCCCACACGTCCGTGGCGGCCGCGAGCGATGAGGTCTCCCCGCGCGCCTGCTCCGGGGACATATAGGCCGGGGTGCCGAGCGCCTCGCCCGTGCGCGTGAACTTGGAGCCCGTGGCGATCCTCTTGGCCAGGCCGAAATCCGTCAGGAATGGCCGGGCCCCGGGAGCAGAACCGCCGCCGCGAACGGGATCGGACGCCGACACGGTCACCTCCGGATCGCGACGCGCATCCTACCGGCGGAGGCCGGGGGACTGGAGTCGCTCACCACTCGTGGTCCGCCGGAGGCGTCCTGATGCGGAGCGCCAGGACCTCCTCGCCGAACCGCTACGGGCGCAGCACCTCCGCGGTCGCGAGCGGGACCGGGGTCCCGCCCGGGACCGCCGTGAGGCCGCCCGTGACGAGCACGGAGCCGTCGCGGAGCCGGACGGCCGCCGCGCCCGGACGCGGGACGGCCGGGGACACCGAGGCCGTCCAGGTGCCCGCGGCGGGGTCGTAGGTCTCACCCGCGGAGGCGTCGAGGACGTACGCCTTCCCGCTCGCCAGGAGCGTGGCGAAGTGGCCCGAGCGGGCCGCGTTCATGGATCCGGCGGCGGACCATGTGCCGGTGGCCGGGTCGTAGACCTCGGCGCTCGCGAGGGTGGTCGGGAACCAGACCCCGGGGAAGAGCGGATTCGCCGTCGCGCTCGCCCCGCCCGCCACGAGCACGCGCCCGTCCGAGAGGCGGGTGGCCGAGGCGCCCGACCGGGCCGTCGCGAGCCCGCCGGTCGCCGTCCACGTGCCGGTCGAGGGGTCGTACAGCTCGGCGCTCGCGAGGAAGCCCCCGTTCGGGAGGTAGGCGACGACCGCGCCCGGCCCGAGGACGTCTCCTCCCGCGACCAGCACCTTCCCGTCCGCAAGGAGCGTCGCCGTGTGACCTTGGCGGTCCGTGAGCAGCGCTCCGCTCCGGCTCCAGGTCCCCGTCGAAGGATCGTAGATCGTCACGGCCCCCATCCCGAAGTACCCGTCGGCGACGCTCAGCGTGAGGGAGGGCGAGGCGGCGTAGGTCGCGTACCGCCAGAATCCGCCGGCCACGAGCACGCGCCCGGCCGAGAGGCGGGTGGCGGTGAACCCCACGAGGTCCGGGCAGAGCGCCGCCGTCCCCCAGGGGACGGTGAGGGGCGCCGCGGTCGTCCACGACCCTGTCGAGGGGTCGTAGATCTCGCAGTTGCCCACGCCGAGCCCGCCGGGGTAGCCCAGGAGCGCGAGGACCCTGCCGTCGGCGAGCGCCACCGTCGCGTGGCGCGCGCGCGCAGCGGCGAGCGAACCCGTCGCTGTCCACGCCGCGGAGGCGGGATCGTAGACCTCGGCACTCGAGTGGAGGGTCCAGCCGGCGCCGGCCCCGCCGGCCACGAGCACGCGTCCCGAGGCGAGGAGGGTGGCGGAGTGGGCGTACCGGCCGGCGAGGAGGCTGGCCGAGGGGGTCCCCGGGGCCGAGGGGGGAGTCGCGGCACCGGCGCCTCGTCCGCCATCGCGGACACAGCCGGCTGCCGCGGTCGCGAGCGCGACGGCGAGCGAGAGGGCGGGTGCGGGCGTGCGCACGAGAGTCGGTCCGGCAAGGGCCGGGCCACAGGTGCGCCGAGTGGGCCCTGGCCAGAACCTAGACGGCCGCATCGGCTTCCGTCTGAGGCGTCCGGGGCTCGGCGGCCCCGCTCATTCCCGAACGTTTCTCTCCGGTGACCCGCGTTACGAGGCGGGAACGCCGGGGCGTCGTTCATCCCGGCCCCTTCACCGGGTGACCTCCGGCGGGAACGCGTCCTCCTCGTCGTCCTCCTCCTCCCACGGCTGCGGGCCTTCGGCCGACTCGGCGTCCGCGTCGGAGGGAGAGGGCTCGTCCTCGGGCGGCTCTGTCGCGGCGAGCTTCGCGGCTGCCGCCCGGCGGCGGCGGCGGACGGCCACGACGACGAGGCCCCCGCCGACCGCGAGGAGCGCCAGCCAGACCAGCTCCGGGTTCCCCTCGAAGAGCCGGCGCAGGAGCCCGGGGCCCGAGAGCCGCGCGCGGACGGCGGCCTCCCAGCCCTCGGGACCCTGCCCTGTCGCGAGCCGGAGGGCCTCGGCGAAGGGCGTCCCGCCCGCGGCGAGCCGGACGGTCTCCCGGAGGGCCCCCGCACCGGCGCCCTCGGCGACGGTCGCGACGGCCTCCCGGGCGAACGCGTACGCGACGACCCGCGCGTCCCCGTCCTCCGGGAACGAGACGGCGATCTCGGCGAGCTGGGGGAGGCGCCCCGCCGCCGCGGCCCGCGCGAGCGCCGCGCGGTCCGCGCGACCGTAGGCCGACGCGACCCACTCCGCCACCCCCTCCTCGAACCAGAGGGGGAGCCGCCCCGGGGCCGCGCGGCCGAGGAGGAGGTGCGCCGTCTCGTGGGCGAGGACGGACCGGAGCGGCGCCGCGAGGCCGAGGCGCGAGGGGTCGAGCCGGATCGTCCTCGAGTCCGCGGAGGCGAGCGCCACGGTCCCGCCGGGCCCGTCCGGATGGGGACCGCCGTCGCCGAGGCGGTCGAGCAGGATCGTCACCTCCCCGCCGACGGCGAACCCGAGCCGCATCTCGACCTCGCGGCTGAGCGCGGGGAATGTGCTCGCGATCTCGCGCGCGAGCGGGCGCTCCGAGGCGTCTCGCGCCTCGACGCGGACGCCGTCCCCGCGCTCGGCGGGCGGAGGCTCCTGGCCGGCGGCGGCCCCGACGGCCGCCAGGAGCGACGCCGCGGCGATCCCCGCGCGCTTCATCGGCCGGATTATCCGTCCTTGGCGACGAACCTGCCCCGGTTCTCCTCCGCGAGGGCTCGGAGGAACGGCTCGTCCGCGTTGCCGAGCCCGATCGCGTGCAGCACGACGCGGCGGCCCGGGTTCCACTCCCCCACCGCGCGCCGGATCGCGCCGAGGTCCCGGACGAACTGGCGCGAGGGGACTCCGTCGGTGAGGAGGAAGAGGGTCCGGAGCCTTTCGGGCGCCTCGGCGGCGAGCCGCCCCCGCCCCGCAAGCCCGAAGGCCCGCTCGAACATGCCGAGCAGGTCCGTGTAGCCCTTGGCCTCGACCTCGTCCAGGTGACGGACCAGGGCGTGCTTCGTGAGGGGGAGCGCCCGGACGAACCGCGCCTGCCAGGTCCAGGCCGCCTCGTTGAAGAAGAGGACCCCGAACCGCACGGTGCTCCGGAGCCGGGAGATCGTCGCGAGGAGCTCCCGCTTCGCGACGCCGAGCCGCTCGTAGTAGTTCATGCTCCCCGAGAGGTCGAAGCAGAAGAGGGTCCCGTCGCCGGTCACGGGGATCCCCCAGTAGGTGACCGTCCAGCGCTCGAGGGAGTCGGCGGCGACGGACTGGCCGGGGGCCGGGGCCCCGTCCTCGGACCGCCGGCCCGACCGCGGCCGGAGCCCGCGCTCCCCGAGGGCCTTCTTCCAAGCGGCCGGGTCGGGCCCGAGCCTCTCGCCCGTCGCCTCCTCGAGCGCCTCGGCGCAGGCGGCCCGCGCCGCGGGATCGGTGTCCAGGTCCCCGCGCCGGACGAGCCTCTCGACGTCCTCGGCGTCGGCGACGGGCCCGAGCGCGAGCGCCGCCGCGGCCCGCACGTGCGGGTCCCCGTCCTCGGAGAGGAGCCGCCGCAGGGCCTCGCGCCCGCGCGGGTCCGCCGTCCGGCCGAGCGCGGCCGCCGCGAGGATCCGCCCCCGCGGCGGGGCGTGCGGGAGCCCGCGGAGGAGCTTCTCGACCTCCGCCGCTCCGGCGCACGCCCCGAGCGCCTCGGCGGCCGCCGTCGCCGCCTCCGGGTCCGCTTCGCGGTTCACCGCGTCGAGCAACGCGCGGGTGGCCCGGGAGTCCCCGAGCCGAGCGAGCGCCCGCGCCGCGGCCGTCCGGACGGCCGCATCGGGGTCGCGCCGGACGAGCGCGGCGACCCGCTCGACGACGCGCGCGCCGTCGGGCCCCTCCCGGTCCTCGGCCCGCAGCCGCCCGAGCGCCTCGGCCCGCGCGGAGGGCGACCGCGCCGCGAGCCCCGCGTGCGGCTCCAGCGGATCGTCGCCGCCCCGCGCGACCCCGGAGAGCGCCGCGACGACGACGAGGGCCGGTAGGCACCTTCGCGGCGAGATGGGTCGTTCGCTCCCGGGGGGGGAGGGACGCCCGGATTCTACACCAGGGTCAGGGCGCCAGGATCGCGTCGGCGGCGTTCCGCATGAGGCGCGCCTCGCCGTCGCCGCCGGTCTTCTTGAGCAGCTCCACCGACTCCTGGAGGAGCCTCTGGCCCTCCTCCCGGTTGTTCTGCGCGAGCTGCAGGAGCCCGAGCTGCCCGAGCGAGACGCCGAGGGAGTACTCGTCGCAGACGCCGCGCTGGAGGGTGATCGCCTCGCGGTAGAGCTCCTCCGCCTTGCGGAAGGAGCCGTCCTTCCGGTGGATGTTCCCGATCGTGGCGAGCGTCCGCGCGACGTCCGCGTCCCCGGCGCCGCCACGCTCGAGCCCGACCGCCTCGGTGAGGAGGGCGAGGGCCTCCTCGTGGTTCTTCTGGAAGTAGGCGAGGATCCCGAGCTCCCGCAGCGCCCGCGCCGTGGCGAGGTCGTCCCCCGTTTCGCGGGCGATCTCGACGGCCTTCCGGTAGTACTCCTGCGCCTTCTCGGGGTTGTTCCGGTAGCGGAAGAGCCGCCCGAGGAGGACGTGGCCCTCGACGAAGTTTGCCCGGTCCCGGGTCGCCTCGGAGATCTCGACCGCGTCGGAGTAGCGCCCGAGCGCCCCGTCGGTGTCGCCTCGCCGGAGCAGCAGGTTCCCCATCAGGAGGAGGATCTCCGTCCGGAGCTTCTCCTTCGTCCAGGCCTTCCGGCCCGCGGCGGTCTTGCCCCTCTTCGCCTTCACGCCGTCCCTCCTCCCGCGGCCGCGGTCCGCTGCGCGACGCGGGGCCTCCGCGCGAGGCCCGCGACGACGCCGAACCCCTCGCGCGCGAGCACGGCCAGCTCGGCCAGCGTCCGCACCTTCCCGAGCATCCGGAGCGCGTAGCGGGGCCGGAGGTAGAAGCGCCGGATCGCCTCCCGGTGCAGCGCCGCCACGCGCTCGCGCGGGAGCCCCGGGAGGTCCGCCGGCGGGGCGCCGTGCGAGACGTCCAGCCCCTCGACCCCGCTCGGGGCGAGCCTCGGGAGCGCGGGGAGGGCCGCGCCGAGCGCGCGCACCTCCTCGCGGAGCGGGGTCCCGAAGAGCGGCTGCGCGACGTTCCACGCCGCGTAGTCGGGGTCCAGTTCGATCGCGAACCGGATCGTCTCCCGGAGGCTCTCCTCGGTCTCGCCCGGGAGCCCCAGGATGAAGTGGCCGAGCGTCCGGATCCCCGCGCGCCGGCACGCGGCGAACGCCTCCCGCACCCGGTCGAGGGTCTGGTCCTTCCTCTGCCCCGCGAGCACCGACTCGTTCGCCGTCTCGACGCCGAACTGGATCGTGACGCAGCCCGCCTCCTTCATGAGCCGGAGGAACCCCTCGTCCACGGAGTCCACGCGCGTCTCGCAGACCCACGTGAAGGGCGCCGAGGGGTCGCGGCGGCGGAGGAGCCCATCGCAGAAGGCGACGCCCTGCTTGCGGTCGGCGGCGAAGGTGGGGTCGGTGAGGTAGGCCTGGCGGACGCCCAGCCGCGCGAGCGCCTCGACCTCCTCGAGAGCCTCGCCCACCTCCCGGTTCCGGAAGCGCTCCGTGCTGAAGATGCAGAAGCCGCACCTCTCCGGGCACCCCCAGGCCGTGATCATCCGGCTGAAGGGGCCGGGCCGGCCGTGGGGCATCCGGTAGCGGCGGAGGGGGAAGAGGTCGTGCCGCGGGGTCGGGTAGGAGATCCGCTTCGGGAGGCGCCGCATCGGCGCGGGCCGGACCGCGGCGCCGTCGCGGACGTGGATCGTGTCGAGCCCCTCGCGGCGCCCCTCGAGGAGGTCGAGCACCTCGGGGCTCGTGAAGTCCCGGAGCGCGGCGTCGGCCCACGGCTCCTCGGCGAGCACGCGCGGCCCCTCCGAGAGGAGGAACCCCGCCGAGAGGACCAGGAGGGTCCCCGGCGCGGCCGCCTTCGCCGCCGCGAAGAAGGCGCGGTCCTCCTCCCAGGACGTGTGGCCCGTGAGCGCGACGACGGCCCGGTAGCGCCCTCCGGCGATCCGGTCCAGCACGGCGCGGGGCGGGAGCCTCTCGGCGATCGCGTCCACCGCCTCGACCTCGTAGCGCTCGGCGAGGCGGCCCGAGAGGACGAGCAGGTCCAGGGGCGGGAAGTAGTACCGCGCCTTGCTCACCACGGAGCAGTGGGCGTCCCTCTGGTGGAGGGCGCGCCCGGGCGGGTTCAGGAGCAGGACGCGGGGCTTCGCGGGCACGGGGTCTCCGGGGGCGCGGGATTATACGGACTGGGCGCCGGACGAGCCGGCCGGTGCGGCCTCGGGAGCGGGAGCGGGAGGAGGGGCGGCAGGACGCAGCGCCCTCGCCACCGCCGCCTCGCGGAGGAGCGCCCGGGCCGCGCGATCGGCGGCCCCCGGGGGCCCGAACTTCCCCGGGATCTCGGCGAGCCGCCGGAGACACGCCTCCCGCTCGGCCCCGCCGCGCAGGAGAGGGAGGAGCGCCTGCGCGAGGGCGGCCGGGTCGGCGCGGGCCATCAGGAACTCCGGCACGATCCTCTCGCCCGCGAGGAGGTTGGGCATCCCGATGAACGGGCTCCGGACGAGGAGCCGGGGAAGCGGCGCCTGCCACCAGCGGACCTTGTAGAGGATCGCGTGCGGGACTTGGAGCACCGCCGCCTCGAGCGCCGACGTCCCCGAGGTGACCAGCGCGCCGCGCGCCGACGCGAGGACCTCCACCGCCCCGGCGTCCGTGACGAGGACCGGGAGGCCCTCCCGCGCGATCGAGCCGAGCGCCGCGGTCCGGAGCGAGGGCTTCGCGAGCGGGAGCACGAGGCGGAGCGCCGGGAGCTCCGCGAGCACGCGCCGAGCGGCGGAGAGCATGACGGGCAGGTTCCGGCGAAGGACGTCCTCGCGGCTGCCGGGGAGGAGCGCCAGGACGGGCTCCCCGGAGACGGCCGCCGCGGAGCCGGGCCGCCGGTCGCGCAGCCGGTCCACGAGGGGGTGGCCCACGTACTCGACCGGCACGCCGGCGGCCTGGTAGAGGGGCGTCTCGAAGGGGAGGATCACGAGCATCCGGTCCACCACCGCCTGGACCGTGCGGACGCGGCCCGGCCTCCAGGCCCAGAGCTGCGGGCTTACGTAGTAGGCGACCCGGACTCCCAGGCCCCGGGCGCGCGCGGCGAGGCGCAGGTTGAAGCCCGGGTAGTCCACGCACACAAGGAGGTCGGGGCGGCGCTCCGCGAGGGCCGCCGCAGCCTCGCGCAGGAGCCCGGAGAATTCGGGCAGCCGCCGGAGGACCCCGAGGTAGCCCATGACGGACCGGGAGACGAGATCGCGGTGGACCCGCGCCCCGGCGGCCGCCATCCGGGGACCTCCGAAGCCCTCGAGCTCGACACCGGGATCGAGGGTCCGGAGGGCCGTGACGACCTCGGCGGCGTGGGCGTCGCCCGAGTCCTCGCCGGCCACGACGAAGAGGCGGGTCATGGGAGCCAGGCCCTATCCTACCCCTTGACCCCCCCCGCCCGGCCGGGCTATCTTGTCCATTCGCCTCGTGCGAGGAGGAGGCGGGGGTGATCCCCCGGGAGGTCCCTATGAAGGCGACGGCTTTCGTGGTCGCGGCGGCGGCTCTTCTCGGCGCCATCGGGTGCGGCAAGGGGAGCTGGACCAAGTTCCAGAACAGCCCCGACAAGCAGAAGCCGCCCTCGGTCCCTTACCTGGTCAACGAGCGGAGCGAGCAACCCACGGTGAACCTCTGGCGGGACGCGGAGCGGAGCGACAAGATGCCCATCGCCCGGGTGGCGAAGGGCACGCGCTGCAAGATCGTCGGGAGCAAGGAACTCGAGAAGTGGCAGGGTAGCACGATGTACCAGATCGTCGCCGACACCGGCGAGTCGGGCTGGGTCCCGCACTTCTGCATCGAGTTCCGGCACCGATAAGTAAACCCGTCCGGCGTCTGCCGGACGGGTTTACTGTGGACTCAGGCCCCCTAGGGGCCCGTCAGCCCGGAGTCGCGATCCCGGCCCCCCGGGATCGCCTCCAAGTCCCGGGCGCCAGCGTCGCCGGCGCGAGAGACTCGCCTAAGGGGTGAATCCCCTCCGGCCACTTTGCATTCTGGACCACCTCCTTTCCGGGTTGGAACCCGCCCGGGTCTCCCTCTCGTCCGGAGGTGGAGGGTTCCCGGGCATTCCCACCCGTCGCGCCCGTCGGCGCGACCCGACGAAGCCAGGATACCAGACGCACGGAATCGCGACCAAGCAACTCATGCCCTCGCCCCCGCCGCGCAGGTCTCGCACGTGAACGACGCTCCCGACCGGGGCGGGAACGGGACCGTGAAGGGTCTCCAGCACCGGGAGCAGGTGACCGAGAACGACGCGCCGCCCGAGCCCCGCTTCCTCTCGCGCCGGCAGCCGAGGCATCGCTTCGGCGGGACGTTCAGGCCCTTCTCGGCGAAGAAGCGCTGCTCCGAGGCCGTGAAGACGAAGGGCCGTCCGCAGCCGACGCAGAGCATCAGGCGATCCGCGGCGGAGCCGGCCCCGGGGCCGGCCACCGGATGCTGGAGCTCGTAGGTCGGTTCGGCCACGACGGGAAGGGGGCCGGGCGGGCCCGGCCCCAACAGGATGTGGGAAATCATAAAGCACGAAACCGGGGCGTCAAGAGGAATCCCTCCCCGGGGACGCGTGCCTCCCCCGCACCCGTCACCGTCTCCGGAGAACCTCGGCCGCGCGCAGGAGATCCCCGGGGATCGGGGCCTCGAGGGCGACCGCCGCCCCCGTGAGAGGGTGTGCGAATTGGAGACGCCACGCGTGGAGCGCCTGACGCGCGAGCACCGGCCGGCCCTCCCGGTCGAGGACAGGCGCCCCGTCGCCGTAGAGCGCATCGCAGAGGATCGGGTGGCCGATCGCGGCGAGGTGGACCCGTATCTGGTGGGTCCTCCCCGTGAGAGGCTCCGCCACGACCGCCGTCGCACCCGGGAAGCGCTCGATCACGCGGACCCGCGTCGAGGACCGGAGCGGCCCGCCCTCCCCCGCGCGGCGCTTGAGGGTCACGCGCGCGTCGGGGTCCGGGCCGATCGGGAGAGGGATCTCGAACTCGTCCGCGGGGACCGCGCCGTCCACC
This sequence comes from Planctomycetales bacterium, assembly GCA_022614695.1. GTDB lineage: Bacteria > Planctomycetota > JAKEIC01 > JAKEIC01 > JAKEIC01 > JAKEIC01. The sequence goes on from JAKEIC010000043.1 coordinate 12,364, forward strand.
AGCGCGTAGTACTCCTTCTTCACGGTCCGCTTCCAGAACTGGGCGGCGAGAGTCGCGCGGACCTCGGGGCGCAGGGTCACGACCATCACGCCGCTCGTGTCGCGGTCCAGCCGATGGACCAGGCGCGGGACGCGGTCGGCCGCGGGGTCGTCGAGACGGCGGTACCGGCGGTGCAGCGCGTTCACGAGCGTGTCGAGGCGGTGCTTCGCGACCGGGTGGACGACGAGCCCCGCCTGCTTGTCCACGGCGACGAGCGCGTCGTCCTCCCAGAGGATCCGGAGCGGGATCGCGCCCGGGTCGGGCGGCGGGCCCGGGGGCTGCGGGACGAGGATCGTGACGCGGTCGCCGCGCCGGACCGACTCCCCGGGGCGCGCGGGCTTCCCCCGACGGAGCACCCGGCCCCCGCGGATCAGCCCCTGGAGCGAGCTCCGCGACCGCCAGGGCATCCGCACCCGGAGGAACCGGTCGAGCCGCAGCCCGTCGTCGGCCGGGTGGACCTCGAACTCGATCCTCTCCTGCGGCTTCGAGAGGTCGGGGGGCGGAGGTCGGACGGGGCGAGGGCCCCGCCGCGCGCCCGCGTCACCGCCGCGCCGGATCGGTCTGCCCATCGCCCGCGGGCGGCGCCGCGCGCCTCGGGGCCTCCTCGGCGTCCGAGAGCGCATCGCCCGCGGGGGCGGGGAGCCGGTCGAGGGAGACGTGCTTCAGCCGCGAGTCGTCGGCGAGCACCTCGCGGATCGTCTCCTGGACCCGGCCCTCCTTCAGGACCTCGGAGAGGAGGACCCGCTTCACCGAGATGTGGCCCAGCTCCCTCTTCAGGTGCTCGTCGCGCTCTTCCTTCAAGCGGAGGTTCTGCTCGTAGAGCTTCTCCTCGAGCGCCTCGTTCTCCACCATGAGCGCGAGGAGCAGCTCGGCCTTCCGGTCCTTCCCGAGCCCCATCACGCCCACCCCCGCGGCCTTCTGCCGGTACTCCTCGGACTTCCTCTCGAGGAGCTTCGACTTCTCCTCGAGCGCGGCCTTCTCCTTCTCGATGCGCATCCGGTCGTTGTCGAAGAAGTCCTTGAGCGCCTTCTCGATCGCGAACATCTTCTCGCGCTCCTGCGCCTGGGCCTTCCGCGACTCGCGACGGCCCCACGTGCGGCCGAACCAGAACGCGGCCGCCACCCCGGCGAGCGCCAGCAGCCCGATCACGAGCCAGAAGAGCGTGCCGAAACCGACGTTCCCGGGGACCGGCACGGAGCCCGCGTCCTGGAGGGCGAGGAGCACGGGACCAGGGTACCAGATCGCGCCGGGCCCGGGGAGCCCTGGATTCTGCGGCGTCGGTCCGCTATGAGTCTTCCCCGATGGGCCTGACGGGCGCGCGGGGTGTCATCGCGGGCGCGGTCCTCGGCCTCGCGGCCGGCGGGGCGGCGGGGTTCCTCGCGGGGCGCGCGGCGACCGCGCCGCCGCCCTCTCCGGCCCCCGCGGACCCGGCGCCCGTCGCTCCCGCGCCCGCGCCGAGGCCGGAGCCGCCGCCGTCGCCGCCCGGACCGTCCGCCGCCCCGCCGGCAGACCACTGGATCGCGCGCGGGGCCGTGAAGCGCGCCGACGGGACTCCGTTCTCGGGAGCGCGGGTCGAGGCGGCGCGCGGCGAGGAGAGCCTCGCCGAGGCCTCTTGCGACAAGGAGGGGAAGTTCCTCGTCGCCGTCCCGGGCGCGGGCCCGGTCCGCCTGATCGCGCGGCCCCGCCGGGGTAGCCTCGCCGAGGCCGAGGTCGAGGCGAAGGGGCCCGATGAGCGGCCCGCGATCCTGCTGGCTCTCCGGGACTCGGGGACGCTCGCCGGCGAGGTCGTGGACGACTCGGGCCAGCCCGTGGCCGGGGCGACCGTGGAGGTCACGTGGCGCGGCGCGAGCGGGGGAGGGGGCGGCTCCCAAGCCGAGCCGCCCCGGACGACCTCCGAGGAGGGGACCTTCGAGGTCCCGGGCGTCCGCGCGCGCGACGCGCGAGGAACGTTCACCGTGCGCGCCACGCACCCCGCCCACTTCGACGGCTGGGCGACGATCCCGGTGGACGACGCCGACCGCCTCCCGGACCCTCTCGAGTGCCTGGTCACTCTCCGGCAGGCATCCGTGCTGCGCGGGACGGTCGTGCGGGAGGACGGGACCCCGGTCCCGGGCGGCTATCTCCTCGCGCGGGTCCTCACCCCCGACGGGTCCCGGGACTACTTCCGCGCGGACCTGCGGGGCTCGACGTTCGAGGTGAAGACGGCCGTCGAGGGGACCCTCGTCGTGACGCCGAGCGTCGAGGGCGCGACGGGACTTCCCGTCGAGGTCGGGACGCTCGCGCTCGGGAAGGTCCTGGAGCAGGTCCGGGTCGTGTTCCGCCCCGCGCCTCCCCTCGCCCGCGGCCGGATCGTGGGGCCGGACGGGCTCGACCTCTCCGTCCTGCCGATGCGGCTCGAGACGACGACCGGAGGGAAGTCCTCCGTCGCCGAGCTGGTGTTCCGTGGAGTGACCCCCGTGACGGGAGAGTTCGCGATCCCGCGCGAGTTCTACGACGGGGAGTGTCCCGCCGAGGCGGTCCTCGCGTTCGGGGTCCCGGGGTTCAAGCCCCTCGAGGCGAAGTTCAAGATCGAGAAGGACAAGACGGCGGATCTCGGGGAGCTGGTGCTCGAGCGGGAGTAGGCGCCCGGCGCGGGCCAAGCCGTCCGACGCGGCGACGCGTCGAGCCTGTTTCCGGCGGATGGCACTTGCGCTCGTGAGTTTGTACCCTCCGACGGAGGACGGGTTTGCGGATCCTCGGATGCACGGCCGGTTCGGTAGTGGGCCTCGCGGCCCTCGCTTTCGCGCCGCGAGGCGGCGCGGACGACCCGCCGGCGCCGCGCGCCTCCACGGAGACGACCCCCGAGTCGCGCAAGGCGGCGCAGCTCGGGGTCTCCTGGCTCCTGCAGAACCAGAACACGGACGGAGCCATGGCGGGGTCCTGGGGTTGTCACAAGTCGGGAGCGCCCTGCACGGGGATCACGGGGCTCGTGGGGCTCGCGATCATGGCGGGAGGCTCGACGCCGGGTCGCGGACCCCACCGGGAGGCCCTCCGCGCCGCGCTCGACTGGACCCTGAAGGTCGCCGAGTCGCGCGGGAGCGGGGCCCTGATCGCCGCGAGCGACTCGACGCAGCTTGGGGCCCTCTACGACCACGCCTGCGCGACCCTCTTCATGGCGGAGGCCCTCGGGATGGACCGGCCCCCCGCCGCGCAGGCCGTGCAGGCGATGCGGCGCCCCGGGACACACGGCGCCGCGCGGCCGAGGGACCGGCTCCACGCGGCCGTCGAGAAGGCGGTCGTGGCGCTCGAGCGGTTCCAGAAGGCCGATGGCGGGTTCGGGATCGAGTCGAGCAACCTGCACGTGTCGGCGATGGCCTGGCTCGCGCTCCGCTCCGCCTCGCACGCGGGGATCGCCGGGCCGCGGGGGGACCCCGGGCGCGTCCTCCCGGCGCTCGAGGCCTACGTGCGCTCCTGCGCCACCGACGAGGGGCCCTTCCGGATGCAGCCCGTGGCCCGTCCGCGGGGCGGCGGGGCGGGGCTCTTCCTGCCGACGGCCTCGGCCCTCCGGATCCTGGCGAGCGCGGGCCGCGACCAGGACGAGCAGGTCGAGCGCGCCGCCGCCTCGCTCAAGACCCGCCGCCTCGGCGAGGAGTGGGGAGGCCGAGTCTCCGAGTGGGACTTCTGCGGCGCCTTCCTCGCGACCGAGGCCCTGCTCCAGGGCCCCCGCCGCCGGTTCGACGCCTGGTATCCCGTCGTGCGGGAGGACCTGGTCCGGCTCCAGAACGCGGACGGCTCCTGGGACGTGCAGTACTGCCTCTGCTGCAAGGCCTTCTCGACGGCGCTGGCGGTGCTGGTGCTCGAGAGCCCGAAGAGGCTCCTGCCGCACCTGGAACTGTAGGGGCCTCTTGCGGCCCCCGACGGCCGCTCCGATACTCCCCGAGTTGGACGTCGTCTACACTGACCCAGTGACTGGGAAGGCGACGGGGCTCGCCCGGGCGGCGCGGAAGGCGCTGCGCGCGCTCGAGAAGGCCCGCGTCCCCTACAGCGTGGTCGGGGCCGCGGCCCTGGCGTCCCGCGGCTTCCCCCGGATGACGCGGGACCTCGACGTCGTGGTGCTCGCCGAGCGCCAGCAGGAAGCCCTGGCGGCCCTCCACGGGGCGGGGTTCAAGCCCCTCACCCCAACGGGCACCGGGGAGGAGCCCGAGTCCATGGTGCTCCTGGAGGATCCGGGCACCGGCGTCGAGCTGGACCTCCTCGCGGCCGCCGGCGACCCCGAGGCGCGGATCATCGCCGAGTCGCCGAGGGCCCGGATCTTCGGGACGACCGCCCGGGTCGCCACGCTCGAGCACCTGCTCCTCATGTACCTCTACTCGACCGAGCCGAAGCACCTCGGGGACTTCGCGACCGTCGCGCGCTCCGGAAGGGCCGACCTCGCACACGCCCGCAGCGTCCTCGCCGAGATGCACCCCGAGATGCTCGGCGACTGGGACCGCCGCGTGGCCGACGCGCGCGCTCCGAGACCGGCGCCGAAGCGGCCGCCGCGGCGGCGGGCCGACCCCGACGATTGAAAACCGCAGGGGGAGGAAGCCTCAGCTCCCTCCCCCTGCGTCGTTCAGACTCGATCTGTCCCGGGATCCCGGACTAGTGGCTCGACCCGTTCTTGCCCCAGGAGGCCTTGATCTCGGCGATCTTGGCCTCGGCCTTGGCGCGGAAGCTCCCCTTGTAGTCCTCGTTGTCGAGGATCCTCTGGAGGGCCTCCATGGACGCGAGCCCCGACTTCGAGCAGGCGTCGGCGTAGGTGACGCCCATCTCGCACTCGGGGAGCATCGTGCGGGCCTTCTCCCGGGTCGGACAACCGAAGTCGAAGTCCACGATGACCGTGAACCGGCCCCGGGCCTCGGCGTACTTGCCCTCGTCGAAGAGCTTCGTCGCCTCCTCGAGGATCCCGATGAGCCGGATCTCCTCGATCCGCGACTTGGCGTTCCCGACCAGGGTGTCGTTGCCGCCCGTGGCCACGATCCGCTCGTAGGCCTTCTTCGCCGACCCGTACTGGCCGGCGTTGAACGCCTTGTCGCCCAGCGAGAGCTGGCTCTCGAGGGCGGCCCGCCGGGCCTCGATCGCCTCGACGGTCTTCGTGTTGGCGTTCACCACGCTCTGCATGAGCGAGGCGAAGTCGGCCGCCGGGATGCTGACCGTCGTCACCGAAGAGACGACCTTCAGCCCGCAGGTCATGAAGACGATCGTCGGGAACGTCTTCACGCCGAACTTCGAGAGCACGGGCTTCGGGCAGGTCTTGCCGTTCACCCGGATGCACACGAAGCTCGCCGCGAGGTCCACGACGCGCCCGTCCACGAACACGCGCGCCGCCAGCTCCTCGCACGCCTGACCCGCCGCGTCCTCGCGGGAGGGCCAGAAGAAGTAGAGGAGGCTCGGGAGCTTCTTGCCCGCTGCGGTCTCGGTCTCACGGACGCCCGGCTCGACCCGCGGCCCCGAGGAGGCGCCGCCGGTCGTCGTATCCGGGGCGTACGGGGTCCCGTCCACCCACGGGATGCTGCCCGTCGGCCCGGTCGGGTTGTCGGTCGTCGGCGTCCCCGAGGAGCCGCCCCGCCCGCGCGTGGGGCCGGTCGGAGAGGTCCCGCCGGGTCCGCTGCGGCCGCTGCCGCCGCTGCCGCTGGGAGGAGTCGGGGCCGGAGCGGGGGACGACCCGCCGCTGCTGCCGCCGCTACCGCCGCCGCTCGAGGGCGCCGGAGCCTTGCTGCCGCCAGAGCTGCCGCTCTTCGTCGAGCCACCGCTCGACTTGGAACCGCCGCCGCATCACTGGCCGTACGCCGACTGGCTCGCATAGAACGCGAGCACCGCGGCCGACACGAGACAGCCCGTCAGGAACCTCTTCATCTCGGCCTCCTCGCTTCAGGTCTTCGTTAGGATGCCCCCGGGTCTACGCTACCCGGGAGTCTACGGGGTTTCGCAAGAGGCATGCCAAGATCCGCTGGGATCAGGGACCCAAATCCGATCACAAACGATTGATACCCGCTGGATTGCGGATACACCCAAACCGGAGTCTTCCGGCAGGAGATCTCGTGTAAAGTCGGCTTTACGTTTCCGAGGGGATCCTGGTCTCGCGGTTACCGGCGCTCCGACGGCCGGTAGGACCGCGACTTCTTGTCCCAGGACTCCTTGATCTCGACGATCATCGCCTCCGCTTTCGCCTTGAACGGGCCCTCGTACTCCTCGTTCGCCGCGATCTTCCCGAGGGCCTCGATGGCGGCGAGCGGGTCGGTCCTGCGAAGCGCCACGGCGCGGCTGAACTGCACCGCCATGTCGCAGTCAGGGAGGAGGGCCCGCGCCTTGTCCCGCACGCGGCACGACAGCTCGAAGTCGGCCACGACCTGCAGCCGCCCGCGCGCCTCCTCGTACTTCCCGTCCTTCACCAGCGTTTCGCCCTCCTCGAAGATGCCGATCATCCTCACCTCCTCGATCCGGAGCCTGGCGTCGAGCTCGAGCGGGTCCCCGCCCGAGGTGGCGATCACGCGCTCGTAGAGCTTCACCGCCTCGGCGTAGCGGCCCTTGTCCTTGGCCTCGTCGCCTTTCCCGAGAAGGGCCTTCAGCTGGCCGCGCCGCTCCTCGAAGGCCTCGAGGATCCTGCGGTTCGTCGCGATCGCGGCCTGCATCGTCTCGAGGAAGTGCTCGGGCTTCTTCTCGCTCGTCACGGTCGAGAGGACCTTCTGCGTGCAGACGAGGAAGTGGACGGTGGGGAACTTCGCCACGCCGTACTTCGCGAGCACGGGCCTCGGGCAGGTCTTGCCGCTCACGCGGATGCAGACGAACTGCTGCGAGAGCGCGATGACATTCGGGTCGCGGAGGATCTCCACGGAGAAGGTCGCGCACGCCACGCCCGCCGGGCCGTCGCTCACGGGCCAGTGGAAGTAGAGGATCGCCGGCATCCCGCGCCGGGCCGCCACCTCGGTCTCCGCGATCCCCGGCTCCTTGGGGCCGGCGGGCGGAGGCCCTGTCGCGGCCTGCCCGGGCGGCGGCGGGGGCAGGGGCAGGACGGGCGTCCCCTCCACCCAGCCGATCGCGGAGGGAGGCTTGCCGGCCTGCTGCGGGGCGGCGCGGGCGACCGCCGCGAGACCCACCGCGGAGAGTGCCGCCAGGAGCCCCTCGATCGAGATGACTCGCATGGAGAGAACTTGCACGCTACCCGCGCCCGCGGCCCCGCGCAAGCCTCGCCCGCGATCGTTGACGCCCCCCCGTTCCACTGGCAGAATCCTCCGAGGCCCTCGCCCCCGCCCGATCGAGAAGGAGATACCGATGAGAAGGCTCCTGGGTGCCGCTCTCGCCCTCCTCCTCGCGGCCCCGTCCGCGCGTGCGGAAGACAAGCCCCCGCTCCGCACGAAGGCGGACGTCGAGCAGGCCCTCAAGGACCTGGCGGCCGACCTCCGGAAGAACCGCAACGAGGCCGCCCTCGAGGAGTTCGCCGAGCGGGCCCGCGCCGGCCTCAACTCGGAGAACCCCCTGCCGGAGCTGCGGGAGGCGCTCCTCAAGGCCGTCCCCGACATCGAGAAGAGCTTCGTGGACAAGAAGAGGGCGGGCACGGGGAGGTGCCGCTCGCTCCTCGCCCAGTACTTCCTGGACCTCGCCGACCCGAAGGCGGACGGGGCGCTCCTCAAGGGCCTCGAGAAGCACTTGGATTGCGAGGACCTCGCCCGCGTGGGATACGACGGCCTCTCGAAGCGGCGGGACAAGCTCGCCGACGCGGAACTCGCGAAGCTATGGGGCCTCTGCGAGACCCGGATCAAGAAGGTCCCCCAGCAGATCTCCCTGATCGTCGGGCCGATCCGCCGTCTGGGCGGCCGGGACGGGGCGGGCTTGAAGGCCGTCTCGATGATCGTGGACGCGGCGGCGCAGGCCAAGAAGTCCTCGCAGCCCCAGGCCCTCGAGAAGATCGTCGAGGTGCTCGGAGAGTGGTGGGAGGGCACGCCCCACTTCGCCCTCCGGATCCCGCTCCTCCTCGACATCTACGCGCAGTTCGCGCCCGTGAAGGACCCGAACCTCCGCATCATCGCCGACCAGGCCCAGCGGGGGCTCGAGTTGCTGACGCCCCGGAGCTTCCCGACGCCCCCCGACGCCGAGAAGTGGTGGAAGGCGATCACCAAGGACCAGAAGGGCAAGGAGGCCGTCCCGGACCCCGAGGTCCTCATCCGGACCCTCAAGGACGCGCGCGAGGAGGCGGGGAAGTCGAAGGAGCCGGACGCGAAGACCAAGCTCGCGAACCGCGTGATCGAGTTGATCGGGAAGTGGAACGCCCCCACCTTCTCCTGGGCCACGCCCGTGCTGATCGAGCTGTTCACCTGGAACGAGCCCGAGTACGGCGACCTGCTCAAGAACGTGAACCTGGCGCTCGGCCAGATCCAGGACCCGCGGGCGGTGACGTCGCTGCTCAAGATCGAGAAGGAGGACAAGGAGGTCTCGGTGCGGGTCGCCGCCATCGAGGCGCTCGGGAAGCTCGCCAAGCCGAAGGACCCCGAGGTGGTCGCGGCCCTCCGCGAGGCGCTCCGCGACCCCGAGGCGAGGCTCCAGCGCCCCGCGGTCGTCGCGCTCGGGCGGCTCCGGGCCGAGGAGGCCGAGGACCAGATCACGGGCTGGCTCAAGGGGGTCTCGAGCATCGCCTACCAGGACGGGCTCGTCGCCCTCGGGCGGATGGGGGGGAAGAAGTCGGTCGAGTTCCTCCTCGGCCTCCTCGACAAGGAGGAGTACGACACGGCCGTCCCGGGCGCGATCCGCGCGCTCGCCGCGCTCCCCGAGATCCCCTTCCCCGACGCGGTGGCCGAGAAGCTCCTCGCGCTCTGGAAGAACCTCGAGAACCCGGACTGGTGGAAGGGCCGGATGAAGCTCGGGGGGCGCGACGTGCTCCGCGCCGAGCTGCTCGACGCCTTCCTCGGCGGCCGGCTCGACGTCGCCGGCGCGAGGAGCCACCGCGGAGTCGCGCACGCGAAGTTCATGGACACCCTCCGCGCGATCGTCGCCGACCCCAACAAGGACCTGGCCAAGACCGCGCTGCGAGGCCTGGGCGGGGTCGAGGACGCGAAGTCGGTCTCGGCCATCATGTTCGAGACGGTCTCGGGGAAGGACCCGGAGCGCCGGGCGGAGGCCTGGAAGTGGGTGAAGGAGAACGTGGCGGCCGACTACCGCGAGGAGTACTTCAAGATCCTGAAGGACACCGAGAGCCCGTACCGGCTCGAGGTCGTCGGGTTCCTCGGGAAGCCCGGCGTGTGGGAGACGCAGTCCTGCTACGAGAACCTCCTCGGCTTCCTCGAGAGGGAGGGGCGGGAGAAGGAGGACCCGAGGGGCGCCAAGCCGCTCGAGAAGGCCGCCGTGGAGAAGCGCAAGCGCGAACGCGAGGTCGTCGTGAAGATCATCGAGGCAGTCCTGCAGGGGGCCTTCCGGCCGCACCCGCTCAAGTCGCGGATCCCCGACCTGATCAAGCTCATGGAGGACCCGCCCCAGGCCGACAACGACTACCTCTCCTTCGCGATCGGGGGGCTCCTCGACGCCTGGATGACGACGGCGCCGTGCGGACGGACGAACCTCCCGATCTACCGCAAGGAGTGGAAGGGCTTCTGGGACAAGAAGGGGAACGACCCGTCAACCACGCCCCGGAACAACCTGGACCCCGAGCCGAAGAAGGACGCGAAAAAGAAGTAGGCTCTGCCGCGCCGTGAGCCGTCTCCCCCTCGGCCTCGCCGCCGCGCTCGCGCTCCTCGTGGCGCCCGCCCGCGCGCAGGACGGCGCGCTCCGCCGGCTCGAGCGCGAGACGGTCTCTGCCATCGAGCGCGCCTCCGCGGCGGTGGTCGGGGTGGTTCCCCGGAGGGCCCCGGCGACGCGGCCGGACGCCCCCGCCCCGGCCCCGGCTCCGGCTCCGGCTCCGGCCCCCGCCCCGGACGCGCAGGGAGGCCGTCGGACCGGGACCCGCCGGGTCGTCTCGTTCGGCGGGTCGGGCGTGTTCGTCGCCCCCTCATCCCTGAGCGCCACGGGGGGCGAGATCCTGACGACGATCGAGGTCGTCTCCGCCCGGGCTCGCGAGATGGACGTGGTCCTCGCCGGGGGCCGGAGGGTCCCCGCGGCCGTCGTGGGCCGGGACACGGAGTCCGGGGCGGCCCTCCTCCGGATCGAGGGCGGCCCGTACCCGTCGCTCGCGCTCGGACGCTCGGAAGCGCTCGAGGTCGGGTCGCGGGTCTACACGTTCGGCGGGGCCTATGGGAGCCTCTTCCGGACGCCGCCCGCCCTCCACGCCGGAGGCCAGGTCGCCGCGAGCGCGGGGATCCTCGCCTCGCGGACCGAGGTCGGGACGGCCAGGAAACGCGCCGTCCTCGAGACCGACGCCGCCGTCAACCCGGGCGCGTTCGGCGGGCCGCTCTGCGACCGGGAGGGACGCGTGGTCGGGCTCCTCGTCTCGGCGGTCTCCCCGGAGCGGTGGCTGGGCACCGCCATCCCGATCGAGCCGATCCGCCGCCGTCTCCCGGCGCTGCGGGCCGGGCTCGGAGGGCCGGGAGAGGCGGTCGCCGTCGAGGTGCCGCGACTCCGGTGGAGGCTCGCGGGGGCGGTCGGCGCGCCGGCGGGGGTCGTCGTGATGCGGGGCTCCGCTCCCGTCGCCGTCGGGGACGTCCTGCTCGCGTGCGAGGGCGAGCCGGTCCGCGACCCCGCCGCGCTCGCCGGGCGCCTCGGCTCCCTCGGGGCGGCGGCGAAGCTCCGGATCCGGCGGTGGCGGGACGGGGAGGAGACGGAGGTGTCGGTGGCGGGAGGGGAGGAGTTCTAGTGCGCCTCGCGGCGGCTCTCGTCGCGCTCCTCGCGGTGACGGCCTCGGCGAAGGCCGGCGAGGACGACGTCTCCGCCGCGATCGAGCGGCAACTCCGGAGGGCGATCGCCCGGGCCGCGCCGTCGGTCGTGCGGCTCGAGGTGACCCGGGTCCCCGTCCCGGAGGCGCCGCTGCCCCCGGCCCCCGCCACCCCGGCCCCGCCGCCGGAGGCGCCCGTCCCCAACCCGGAGGGCAAGGCCCCCGCGCCGAGGCCCCGTCCCTCTCCGGGCGGGCCCCGGTTCCCGGACGGCGCGACCCCGCCGGAGTACTTCCGTCGGCCGCCCGGTCCCGCCGTCGCGGTCGTGGTGGACCCCGAGGGCGGCCTCGTGACGAGCCTCTGGAACGTCTCGGACGACCCGGTCCCGGAGGTTCCGTCCCCCGCTCCCTCTCCCGCGGCTCCCCCCGCTCCCGCCCCCACCGCCGTCACGGGCATCCAGGTTCTCCTCCCGGACGGCCGCTCCCTCCCCGCGAGGGTCGTGGGCACGGACCCGAACGACGACCTGGCCTATCTCAAGATCGAGGCCGTGGGCCTCGTGGCGCTGCCGCTCGCGGCGCAGGACCCGCGCGTCGGGGACCTCGTGGCCGTCGTCTCCCGGGCCCCGGGGACGGGGACCCCCGCGGCCACGCTCGGGAACGTGTCGGCCTCGGGGCGGCTCCGCCAGACCGCCCCCCTGGAGGAGGGGGGGGCTCGGAGCGGGACCGCTCTCCAGCTCTCGGCCCGCCTGAATTACGGGAACTCGGGCGGCGCGGTCGTGAACCTGCGGGGCGAGCTGGTGGGGCTCGCGGGCCACGTGACCCACGTGGCGACGGACCCGGACGCCCGCAAGGGCCAGAGCAGCGGGGTCGGGTTCGCGACGCCGGCCTCCCGGCTGCGGGTCCTGCTCCCGCGGCTCCGGGCGGGCGAGAGTATCCCGCGCCGGGCAACGCCCTACCTCGGGGTGAGGATGGGACCGGCTCCCTCGGGCGAGGGCGCGGCGCTCGTCGAGGTCGTGGGCGGGAGCCCGGCCGAGAAGGCGGGGCTCCGGCGAGACGACGTGGTCCTCGTGGCCGGCGAGACGCGGGTCGAGAGCAGCCTCGACCTCCGGTGGGCCATCCAGCAAGGCGACGTGGGGGAGTCGCTCCGGCTCGTGGTGATCCGCGGGGAGGAGAGGCTTGAGGTGACGGTGACGCTCGGCGCGAGGCCGGACGGGAGGAGACGGTGACGCCGGACGTTTGCGGTTTCGCGTTTGCGGCTTGTCGTTGGGGCCAACGGCAAACGACAAACGCCAAACGACTAACGATCCTGTTCTTCCTCCTCTTCGCCTGCGTCGCCCGTGCCGACGAGGCGGACGACCTCCGCGTGGTGGCGGAGGTGGAGCGGGCGATCGGGGCCTCTCTCGCGAAGGCACGGCCCGCATTCTGCGTGGTCGAGGGGGGCTCGGGGGTCGTCATCACCCCTGACGGGTGGCTCGTGACGAACCACCACGTGGTCGCCCGCGTGAAGATGGACGCCCGGGTTCGGGTCCTCATGCCCGGCCCCCGGCGCCTCTCGGCCCGGCTCGTCGGGTCGGACAGGACCGGCGACATCGCCCTCCTCAAGATCGAGGGGGAGAAGGAGCCTCTCCCGTTCGCGCCGCTCGGCGACTCGGAGAGGCTGCGGGCGGGCGAGGTCGTGATCGCGCTGGGGAACCCCTTCTCCTACGTGGGCACCTCGGGGGAGCCCACGGTGACCGTCGGGATCGTCTCGGCGACCCACCGCTACGAGGGGGGCTACTCCGACGCCATCCAGACGGACGCCCCGGTCAACCCCGGGAACTCGGGCGGCCCGCTCGTGAACCTCGCCGGCGAGGTGGTGGGGGTGAACGGCCGCGTCGCCGTCCGGTTCGGGAACCGGGTGAACACGGGCGTCGGCTACGCGATCCCGGCGAACCAGGTGAGGAACTTCCTGCCGGCCCTCCAGAAGGGGGGCCCCGTCCTCCACGGCGTCGTCGAGGGGCTCGGGCTGGACCCCGCGGCGTGGGAGGGCGCCCGGGTCGCGAAGGTCGCGCCGGGCAGCACCGCCGAGAGGGCCGGGTTCCGCGCGGGGGACGTCGTCGTCGGGGCCGCGGGGCTCGCGATCGGGACCTCGAGCCGCCTCGCGGGCGTGATCGGGACGTTCCCCGCGGGGACGGCGATGGAGTTCGCGATCCGCCGCGCCGAGACGGGCGGTGACGGAGCGGTCGAGACCCTCCGCTGCGTCCTCGATCCCGCGGGCCAACCGCGCGCCGCGCCGGCGAACGACGCCTGGCTCGGCGTGGTCCCCGCCGACGAGCCGGTCGAGGGGGGGGTCAAGCTCGCCGAGGTCCGCCCCGGCTCCCCGGCCGCGGCGGGCGGAGTACGCGCGGGGGACGTCCTGACGCTCCTCGACGGGAAGGAGCTCCGGGTTCCGGAGGACCTCGCGCGGATCCTCGCCGACCTGAAGCCGGGGACGGAGACGACCCTCCGGGTCCGCCGCGAGTCGGGGGACGAGGAGGACCTGACGGTCCGCCTCGCGGCCCGGGGCGCGAGGTGACCGTGACTCTCCGGGAGGCCCTCGAGCGGCTGCGGCGAGCGGACCGGCGGCGGCGGCTCGCCCGGATCGCTTGGGCCGCGGCCGGCGGCGCGGCGGCCGGCCTGGCCGTCACCGGGTCTTGGGCCGCGGTCGGGGGCGCGCCGTGGCCGGCAGCGGCGATCGCCCCCGCGCTCGGGATCGGGCTCCTGGCAGGCGCCCTCTCCCGACGGCGCGCGCTTCCCGACTCCGTGCTCGCGAGGCTCCTCGACGGGGCGGCGGGGCTGCCCGAGACCGTCGCGGCCGCCGTCTCGCCCGTGGAGGAGCCCCTCCCGGGCTTCCGCGAGGCCCTCGAGGCCGCGGCCTCCCGGGCCCTCGCGGTCGCGCCGTCCGCGCGACTCCCCCGGGTCCGCCCCGCGCTCTGGCCCGGGGCGGCCATCGCCGGGCTCCTGGCCCTCCTCCTGCACGGCGGTCCGGTGCCGCCCGCGGGAGAACCCCTGGCCGGCCCCGGTCCCGACCCCGGCGCGCCGTCGGTGGCGCCGGCCCGGCCCCCGGACGTCGAGCGCCAGCCCGACGCGAAGAGTCGCGAGTCGGAGTCCCCGCCCGAGGACCGGAGGCCGCCGCAGTCCTCGCCGCCCCGGGCCCCCCGCAGGGGACCGGCCGGGGGGCCCGAGCCGACGGCGCCCCCGCCGCGCCTCCCGGTCCGCGTGGCCAAGGTCCCGGTCCGCCCCCTCTTCGGCCCCGAGGGGGGCGAGAGGCGGACCCTCCTCCTCCCGGACCCGGCGCCCGCCGCCGGGGCCCCCGGGGCCGAGGCGCCCCCGCCGCCGCCGCGCGCCGCCCCGATGGCGCGGGCCGAGGAGGCCGCGCTCGCCGAGAGGATCGCCGATCCCCGAGAGCGGGAGGCGGTGCGCCGCTACTTCGACTACCTCCTGCGACGGGGGGTGGCGGAGGAGCGGAAGTGACGACGACGAACCACGCGGAGCGAGGGGCTCCGCCCCTCGCGCTCCCCGGAGAGGCGGGCCTCCGAGGGCCGGCGGCCGCCCTCCTCCCCTCCGACCTCCTCGCGAGGCTCGAGGCGCTGGACCTGGTGGCGCGCCGGGTCCTCGGGGGCGAGGGGGCAGGCCGCCGGCGGAGCCCCCGGCGGGGATTCGGCGGCGACTTCCGGGGCCACCGCGCCTACGCGCCCGGGGACGACCTCAGGACCGTGGACTGGAACGCGGCGGCGCGGCTCGGCCCGGGCCACGCCCCGTGGGTGAAGGAGTTCGAGGCGGAGGGGACCCTGCAGCTCGCGGTGGTCCTCGACAGGACCGGGTCCCTCGCCGCCCCCCCCGGGCTCGCCGCCCCGTTCGCGCGGGCGGTGGCGGCGGCCGTGGCCTACCTCGGCCTCACGCGCACCGACGGCGTGGACCTCGTGCTGGTCCCCGGCGGATCCTCGGAGGCGGGGGGGGCAACGTTCCGGGGCCGCGCCCGCGCGCGCGCGCTCCTCGACGCGATCGGCGGGGCGGAGGCGGGCGGCACGGGGTCCCTCGCCGGCGCGGCGCCCCTCTCGCCCCGCGGCGGGGGCGGGCTCGCGGTCGTCGTCTCCGACTTCTGGGACCTCGGGGACCTCGAGCGGGCCCTCGGCCTGTGGGCCGCCCGCCGGACCGAGGTCGCGCTCCTCCACGTCGCCTCCCCCGCGGAGGGCCTCCCAGCCGCGGGCGAGTACGCGGTCCGCGACGCCGAGACGGGCCGGGAGACGCGGGTGCGGTTCGGCCGCGACCTGGCGGACCGCTACCGGGCGGCGGCCGCGCGCCACGCCGAGGCGGTCCGGCGCCTGGCCCTCTCGCGCGAGGCCCGACACGCCCGGCTCGACCCGCGGGAGCCGCTCGAGGAGGCCGTGCTCCGGCTCGCGCGGGCGGGGGTGATCCGGTGACTCTCCCGGCCCTCGCGAGGCCGGAGTGGCTCGGGCTGCTCGCCCTCGCGATCCCGATCCTGTGGCTCGTCCGCCGGCGCGCGGCGGCGGGCGCGGTCCTGGTCCCGCACTTGCCGCTCCTCGAGAGCGTGCTCTCGGCCGGGGACCGGCCGCGGCGAGGGCCGTCGCTCGTGCCCGTGGCGCTGCTCGGGGCTCTCGCGGCGACGGCTCTCTCGGCGGCCGGCCCGGACCGCGAGACGGCGGGACGCCGGGACGACGGGACGGGACCCGTCCCGAGGTCTCGCCTTGCCCTGAGCCCGTCGAAGGGCGGTCCCGCGATCCCGCGGTCGAGGGGCCTCGCCGCATCCGCCGAGGTCCGTGGCGACGCCGTCGTCCTCTACGCGCGGGCCGCGCTTCCCCACGGGCCCCGCGGGGAACCGGGGGGCCCCGGTCGCGCCCTCGCGCTCGGGGAGCCGGCCCTCGTGAGCGTCCCGGTCCCGGACGGCGGAGGCGAGGTCGAGGTCGAGGCGACGTTGCCGGCGACGCCGGGCCTGATCCGGGCGCCTCTCGTCCTCGCGGAGCCGGGCGGCGGCGGCACCCCCCTCGCCGAGGCGGCCGCCGCGGTCCCCGCTCCGAGGCGCGCGCTCGTCGCCACGGCGTCCGGGGAGGTGCCCCGCTCCCTGGCGGCCGCGCTCGCCGCGCTCCCCGACCTCGTCTCGTCCGCGGACGCCGTCGCGGCGGAGGACCTCGCGGCCGCGGCGGAGGCGGACGGCGCGCCGCGCTCAGTCCTCTACGTCCTCTGGGGGCTCGGCCCCTCGGCCGCGCCCCCGGGCGACTCCCTCGTCCTCTCACCGCCCCCGGGCGATCCGCTCCTGGCCCTGTCCCCCTCCTCCGCAGAGGCCTCCGCTCTCCGGTTCCGCGGCGACCACCCGGTCTCGCGCGGGCTCCCGGCGGCAGGGCTCGCGTTCCCCTTCTTGCCGACCGCGCGGGAGCCGGCCGCCCCTTGGCGCCCTCTCCTCGAGACCGACCGGGGCCCCGCGGTCCTCGCGGGCTCGCCGGCCCCCGGCCGGCGCGTCGTGGCGATCCTCGGCGACCCCGACGCCTCGCTCTCGGGGACGCCCGTCTTCCCGCGCCTCGTCCGCCGCGCGCTCTCCTGGCTCGCGGCGGCCCGCGCGGCGGAGGGACTCGCCCTCGTCCGCGAGGGCGACGGGCCGGCGCCGGGAGACCCCGGGGCCGCCGCCCGGGTCGCCGCCCTCGGCCTCCCCGACTTCCCCTCCTGGCGCGAGGGCGCGCGGGGGCTGCGGTCCCTTCCGCCCGGCGCGCGCGATGTCGCGCCCGGCCTCCTCCTCGTGGTCGAGCCGGATCCGTTCGGGCTCCTCCCCGCCCTCGAACCTCCGCCCTCCGCGCCCGCGTCCCTCGCCGCGTCGCCGCCTCGCCCTGAGCCCGTCGAGGGGAGTCGCCGCGTCGCCGAGTCGCCCCCATCCCCCGGGCTCCCCCTCCTGGCGCTCGCGGCCCTGGCAGCCGCCGCCATGCCGTCCCGTCGGTTTGGTCCCCCGGAGGCCCCGCGGTAGAATCCCGCCCCGCGGAGGGAGAGGGACCCCGGGGGCGCCCGGGAACGGAGGGACGATGCGCGGGACCTTCACGGCGGCGGGCATCGCGGTCGCGCTCGCGGCGTTCGCGGGCTGCAAGACGGGCGAGAGCAAGGACGGGGCGGCCGGGTCGGCGCGTCGCTCCGCCCAGATCGAGAGGACCATCAGCCGGCTCGAGGTGGAGAGGACGCGCGCGTTCCGGGACGAGGGCGCCCGCGGGGGCTCGGTCAAGCAGCTCGACGAGCAGATCGCGAAGGAGCGGGAGGAGCTCCAGAGGGCCCTGGCGGCGGAGGCCGCGGCTCCGGCCGAGGTCTCGAAGCCCGCCGCGGAGCCCGCCGAGGCTTCCGTGGGAATGGGGGCGCCGGAGCCGACGCCGGCCGCCCCCGCAGAGTCGGGCGAGAGGGAGGGCGGGGAGAAGAAGGACGACGGAGGCGCGGTGATGGAGGTCCGGGAGGAGCCCGTGGCGATGCCTCCCGTCGAGCCGATCAACGCGGACTTCAAGGACGCCTCCCTCGACGAGGTGCTCGGGTTCCTCGGCGAGACGGCCGGGCTCTCGGTGATCTGCGCCGACGGGGGCGCGCTCCACGCCCGGGTCTCCGCGAGGCTCAAGATGATCCCGTGGCAGACGGCCCTCCACTCGATCCTCGGGGCGGTGGGGGCGAACTACGAGCTGGACGAGAGCACGCGCCTGCTCGTCCTGCGCCCGGGCGACCCCGCGGAGGCGGCCGAGAGGGCCTCGGCCCTCCTCGAGGCGGAGAAGAACCGGATCGAGACCGAGAGGCTCCGGATCACGGCCGAGCTGGACCTGCACGCTCTGCGCGAGAAGCTCGAGCGGATCCGGGCCTCGATGGAGCCCCCGCGGGAGCCGCAGCGGAGGCGGCCGCCGCCCAAGAAGGACCGCTCGGACTAGTATCCTCCGGATACGTGGACCCCACCCCGAAGGCCCCGGTCTCCGTCGCCCCCTCTCCCGCTTCCGCTCCCCCTCCCGAGCCTCCGCCCGGCGCCCGCACCCGTGCGCGGCTCCTCTTCGCAGGAATCGGGCTCGTCGCCGCGGTGGCCGACGTCGCGACCAAGGTGCTGGCCTTCTCCGCCCTGGGGGGCGTCGCGGCGAACGGGCGCCTCGCGGTCCCCGGCCGGCAAGTCACGGTGATCCCCGGCCTCTTCGACCTCACGTGCAGCGTGAACACCGGCGCCGTCTTCGGGCTCTTCTCCGGGCAGCTCGGCGGCGTGATCGGGCTCACCCTCCTCGCGCTCGGGCTGATCGCGTGGATCCTGCTGAAGGCCCCGCCGCGGGCGGGGATGCACGCGGCGTTCGGCCTCGTGTTCGGAGGGGCGCTCGGGAACCTCTGGGACCGCCTCTGGTTCGGGGGCGTCCGGGACTTCCTCGACGTCCACTGGGAGCGGGACTTCACCTGGCCGACATTCAACCTGGCCGACGCGTGGATCGTGGTGGGGATCGCTCTCGTCCTCCTCCTCGAGTGGCGGGCGCCGAAGCCCGCCCCGCCCGGGACTCCGGGGCCGGCGGGACCGACGGGAACTACGGGGTAGCTCGTGCCCCGGCTCCGGGTCCTGGCCGCCGTCGCCGCGCTCGCCGGGACCGTCCCGGCGCCGGCCCCGGCCCAGGATCCCGCGCCGGGGGACCTCGCCTCCCTCGTCCCGGACCTCGCGGACCCCTCCTGGACCGCCCGGGAGCGCGCGGCCGACCGGCTCGCCTCGGCGGGAGCCCGCGCCCTGCCCGTCCTCTCCGAGGCCGTGCGCTCGCCGAGGAGCGAGGTCGCGTCGCGGGCCCTCGGGCTCCTCGACGGCGCGCTCCTCGACGGGCTCGGGGCGCTCGCCGCGCGCGCCGGGCCCCGGCTCGCGGCGGCGCCGCGTTCGGACCCGGAGGCCCGCCGGGCCGCGCTCGAGGCCCGGCGGGCCTCCA
>JAKEIC010000044.1 GCA_022614695.1 Planctomycetales bacterium
ACTGGGTCGCCGGAGGGGCTGCGCACGACGCCGCGGACATGGCCGGCCTGGACGGTCCCCCCCGCCCCGCGGGTGCCGGCGCCGTCGGCGGCCGGGGCGCCGGCGTTCGCGGCGGAGGGAGCGCGTCCCCCGGACGCGCCGCCGGCGCGCTCCACGCTCCCGGCCGGTCCGGAGGGCGCCCGCCCGTCACCCGTACCGAGCCCGGGACCCTCGCCCCCGAAGGGGCGTGTGAGGAGCACCAGCGCCCCCGCCGCGGCGACGACGACCCCCGCCCCGAGAATCGCGCCGGGTCTCATGCCGCTTCGGGGTTCCCTGCCGCCCTCACTTCCGCGAACTGAGGAGCCTCAGGAGGTGCATGAAGAGGGCGAAGAACGCCGCGTAGATCCGGGCGGCGGCGAGCGGGGCCTGCTCGGTCGAGTAGTGGTGGAGGATGTTGCTGGTCTCGTAGAGGACGGCCGCCGCGATCGCCACCACCGACACGGCGGAGAAGACCAGCCCCGCCGTCGTCGGGAAGGGGAGGAAGATCGAGATCAGGCTGATCCCGATCAGGAGCGTGAGCCCCATCGAGAGTGCTCCTCCCATCCAGGAGAAGTCCTGCTTGCGGATCAGGACGTACGCGGTGAGGCCCCCGAACGTGAAGGTGGCCAGCGCGAAGGCGTCCACCACGATCGCCGCCCCGCCCGCGCTGGCGGCGTAGATGGTGAGGAGCGGCCCCGCCAGGCAGGCCGTGACGACGACGAACCCGCCGAGGAGGGCGTACCCGGCCGCCGAGCCCGCCCGCGCGATGCGGTCGCCAAACCACTGGAGCCCGTACCAGGCGGCGATCCACAGGGGCCAGAGGCGCGCGAGGGAGGCGACCGCCGGGCGATCGAGCTGCGTGATGGCGTAGGCGAGGATCCCCGACGCCGCCAGGGTGACGGTGAAGAGGCCGTACACCTTCCGGATGAAGGCCTGCCTCTCGGTCGCCGGGGCGTCGAACGCTGCGAGGAAGTTGGCCGGGAGCCCGTCGGAGATCTGGGCCATGGACGCGCCTCCGCCCCGTGGGGGCGCGAGGAGCTTAGCGGCTTCGCACCGGAGGAGGCAAGGCCGCGCGCAGGGCCTCCGGCACCGCGAGGCCCGCCTCCCCGGCGACCCGGACGAGCCGGGCGGCATCGGGCTCGGCGGCGATCTCCACCGCGCGGGCGGCGAGCGCCTCGAGGAGGGCCCGGGCCGCGTCCCGGTCCCGCGCGTCGGCCCCGACCTTCCAGGCGAGGGCCCGCGCGAGGGCCGCGAGGAGCAGCTCCCGCGCGTCTCCCGCCCTCAAGGCCTCGGCGGTGAGGGAGTCCAGCGCCGCGCGGAGGGAGGGCGCCGCCGGCGACTCGCCCGTGTCGAGGCGCGCGAGCGCGGCGGCGGCGGCCGAGGGCTCCCGCGGCTTCGCAGGGGACGTCGGCGAAGACTCCGCGGCGGGAGCGTCCCTGCGGCCCGCCGGGGCCCGGTCGGCCGAGCGCCACCGGCCGCCCACGGACGGGCCTGCAGGCGCCGCCGGCGGCTGTGGGGCGGACGTGGGCCCGGACGCGCCCGAGAGACCGCGCGTCCCTCCCGCCGGGTCGGCGCTCGCGACCTTCTTCGCCTCGAGCCTGAGGAGCTGCTCGGCCTCCGGCCCACCGTCGAGCGGGGCCGCCGCGAGGTCGGGGGAGAGCACCAGGAACGACGTGTAGGGGCTCGCGATCCCGTACCGGAGCGAGAGGTCCACCACCTCCTGCCGCAGTTCCGCCTCCTCGCCCCGGAGGGCGATCTCCTCGAGGAGCGACTCCATCTTCTTGAGGCCCCAGAGAGTGGCCAGGAGGGGCGCGCCCCGGTGCTCGGCGGGGAATCGGACGGGGCAGCGGAACAGCCTCTCGGCGCCGCGGTCCCGAGCTGCGAGCCGGACCTCCCCCTCGCCCTCCCCCTCGAACCGCGCGCAGACGAGGAGCTGGTCGCCCGCGAAGAGGAAGGACGTGTCGGAGGGGTGGACCCGCGAGAGCGTGGCGCCGGTCGCCGAGAGCCGGAGGTCCGAGAGGACCGGGCTCGAGATCCGCCTCTCGAAGTTCCCGAGCGCCAGCTCCAGCTCGTGCTCCCGCTCGACGAACGCCGCCGCCCCGCGGCTCTTCCGGGCCACCTGCCGCAGGAGCCTGTGGTTCAGGTCGTGGCCGATCCCGAACGTGAAGATCCGCGTCTCGGGCCGGAGCCCCCGCACGCAGGCGTCCACGATCGCGTCGGCGCGGGTCTCGCCGGCCGTGGGCTGGCCGTCGGTGAGGAAGACGACCAGGTGAGGACGGCCGTCGGCCCCGTCCGCGAGCGCCGCCTCGAGCGCCGCGCCGATGTTCGTCCCCCCGCCCGCCTGGAGCGACTCGGCGAGCCGGATCGCCTCCTCGACCGCGCCGGCGTCGGCCGCGCGGAGCCCGCCCCAGAGCCGGGTCGCCCCCGCCGAGAACCGGACGATGTTGAACCGGTCGGCGGGCCGGAGGCTCCGCACGAAGCTCCGGAGTGCCGACCGGGCCTGGTCGATCTTCACGCCGCGCATGCTCCCCGAGACATCCACGACGAAGGTCACGTCGCGCGGGATCACGTCCTCGGGCCGGATCTCGGCGCGGGGCGTGATGGCGATCAGCGCGTAGCCCGCCTCCCCGGGGACCCGGTGGAGCCGGACGTCCACCCCGGTCTCCTCGCGCCGCACGCGGAACGCGAGGTGGAGGTCGGCGGAGGGCCGGAAGTCCGCCGCCTCCAGCCGGGCCGTCGCCCCGTGGCTCGTCCTCTCGATCCGCAGCGGGTGCGAGTCGGACGTGGCCGACGTGAGCGGCACGACCGACGAGATCGTCGCGACGAACCCGAACCGGCCCGCCGTGGCGGGCGCCGATCCCCGGGGCAGGAGCGGATACCGGTAGGCGATCCCGCCCGCGTCGTAGGCGAGGAGCTGGACGTACGCCAGCTCCACCCGCGGGGACGATCCGTCCGGGATCCGGGCGAGGTTCACCGAGAAGACGTCCTCTTCCCGGGACTCGGCGAGCGCCGCCTCCCGTCCCGCCGCCCGTGCCCGCTCGTAGGCCTCGCGCGCCGCGCGCTTCTCGACCATGCGCCCCTCGCGCAGCACCCCGTCCACCGTGGCCGCGAAGCGCGTCATCTGGGCCCCCCGGGGCAGCGGGAAGAGATAGACCCCCTCGACCGGGCCCCCGGTCGTGTTCCGGAACGTCTGCACGACGCGGGTGACCGCGATCGGGTCCAGGATCTCGACCGAGACGTCGTGGGTCTCGAGGCGGAGGGGCGCCCCGGTCCCGGCGGCGCGGATCTCCCCGGTCGCGGAGGCGGTGCCGGAGGTCCCGAGAAGTGCGGCTGCGGCGACGATCGGGAGAAGGCGAGCGGCGTGGGTCATGGGGACCTCCGTGTGGCGAGCCGGTTCCGATCGGCCCACTCGGAGGGTTAGACGTCTCCCGCCCGCGGCGGTTCCCGGCCTGGAAACGCCGCGGCCTCCCGGCTACGCTGCCGCCCCGTGCCCGTCCGCGTCGTCCTCCTCGTCGGGACCCGCAAGGGGGCGTTCTTCATCTCCGGGGACGGGGGCCGACGCTCTTGGAAGGTGGCCGACCCCCACTTCCTCGGGAGCACGGTCCACCACTGCGTCCAGGATCCCCGCGACGGGCGGACCCTCCTCCTGGCGGCCCGGACCGGCCACCTCGGACCGACCGTCTTCCGGTCCAGGGACTGGGGCAAGACCTGGGGCGAGGCGAAGCAGCCTCCCGCGTTCCCGAAGGCGGAGCCCGGCGGGAAGGGGCTCGTCGTGGACCACGTCTTCTGGCTCACCCCGGGACACCTCTCCCAGCCGGGGGTCTGGTACGCCGGGACCTCCCCGCAGGGGCTCTTCCGGACGACGGACGGGGGAGCGACCTGGAGCGGGGTCGAGGGCTTCAACCTCCACCCGATGCGCGGGAAGTGGGCCTCGGGGGACGGCACCCCCGACGGGCCCAAGATGCACTCGATCCTCGTGGATCCCCGCGACCCCGCGCACCTCTACATCGGGATGTCGGGGGGCGGCGTCTTCGAGACGCGGGACTTCGGCGTCGCCTGGAAGCCCCTGAACAAGGGGGTCGCCGCCGACTTCCTGCCCGTGAAGGACCCCGAGTACGGCCACGACCCCCACCGCGTCGCGCTCCACCCGCGTCGCCCCGACCGGCTCTACCAGCAGAACCACTGCGGGATCTACCGCCTCGACCGTCCGGCGGAGAAGTGGGTCCGGATCGGGAAGAACATGCCGAAGGCCGTCGGCGACATCGGGTTCTCGCTCGCGCTCCACCCCCGGGACCCCGACACGGCCTGGGTGATCCCGATGGACGGGACGGCGGTCTGGCCGCGCACCAGCCCCGACGGGAAGCCCGCGGTCTACGTGACGCGGGACGGCGGCCGGCGCTGGCGGCGCCAGGACCGGGGGCTCCCCCGGGCGAACGCCTGGTGGACGGTGAAGCGGCAGGCGTTCGCGGCGGACGCGGCCGACCCCGTCGGGCTCTACTTCGGGACGACCTCCGGCGAGATCTGGGCGAGCCGGGACGAGGGGGCGCGCTGGACCCGCCTCCTGGAGCACCTGCCTCACGTCTACTCGGTCGAGGTGGCGGTCCGGAGGTAGTCCCCGTGCCTCGCATCCGCCTCCTCTCCCCGGGCCTCGTGAACCTGATCGCGGCGGGGGAGGTGATCGAGAGACCCGCCTCGGCGGCGAAGGAGCTGATCGAGAACTCCCTCGACGCGGGGGCGACCCGGATCGAGGTCGAGGCCGAGGAGGGCGGCGCGAAGCTCCTGCGGGTCGCCGACGACGGGTGCGGGATCGAGCGGGACGACCTGGCGCTGGCGGTGCGGAGCCATGCCACGAGCAAGCTCGCGGGGCCCGAGGACCTCGCGGCGATCCGGACGCTCGGGTTCCGGGGGGAGGCGCTGGCCAGCATCGGGGCGGTGGCCTGGCTGCGCGTCGCGTCGAGCGCCGGAGGCGCCGAGGCGGGGGGCGAGATCGTCGTCGAGCAGGGCCGGGTCGGGCCGCTCCGGCCGCTGCCGCGTCCACGGGGGACGACGGTCGAGGTCCGCGACCTCTTCGCGAACGTCCCGGCCCGGCGGAAGTTCCTCCGCGGCGCGCGGGCGGAGTTCGGGCATCTCGCCGAGACTGTCGAGAGGGCGGCCCTCGCGCACCCGGGGGTCGCCTTCACCCTGCGCCACGACGGGCGCGAGTCGCTCCGGCTCCCGGCCGCGCCGGGCCGCCGGGAGAGGGCGGCGGAGGTCCTGGGCGACGCCACGGTCGGGGCCTGGCGGAGCGTCCTTTGGGACGAGGGCCGTGGGCCGTCCACGGCCCCCGTCCGCGTCGAGGGCTGGGTAGCGCCAGCCGACCTTTGCGCGACACGGGCGAGGGACCTGCGGCTGCACGTGAACGGCCGGCCGGTGCGCGACCGGGGGCTCTCGCACGCCGTCGCCCTCGGCTACCGCGAGAGACTCCCGAGGGGCTCGTACCCCACCGGGCTCCTTTTCGTGGACCTCCCCCCCGAGAGCGTGGACGTGAACGTGCACCCGACCAAGTCGGAGGTGAGGTTCCGGGACCCGGGGCTCGTCCACGACACGGTGGCCGCGGCGGTGGAGGCGGCGCTCTCCGGGGCGCCGGGCGCCCCGGAAGGCGCCGTTCCGGGTTCCGCGTTTGTCGTTTCGCGTTCTCCGAGTGCCGAGCCGACGACGACGATCGGGCGATCGCGTACCGGGAACGAGCCCGCGGCCCCCTCGCTCCCGTTCGCGGCTGTCCCGGCCGCCGGCTCGGCCTTCCAGGTCCTCGATTCGTTCCTGGTCGAGGAGACCGGAGGGGGGATCGAGATCTGGGACCAGCACGCGCTCCACGAGAGGCTCCTCTACGACGAGATCCT
Organism: Planctomycetales bacterium; assembly: GCA_022614695.1. Classification (GTDB taxonomy): domain Bacteria; phylum Planctomycetota; class JAKEIC01; order JAKEIC01; family JAKEIC01; genus JAKEIC01. The sequence continues at coordinate 5,898 of JAKEIC010000044.1, forward strand.
CGGGAGGATGGCGGCGGGGCCGGCTCCCCGGCAGAGGCTCCTCGTGCCGCTGCCCCTCCGGGCCGACCGGCGGCTTGCCGAGGCGGCGGACGTGGCCCGGGAGAGGCTCTCCCAGGCGGGGCTCGAGATCGAGGTGCTCCCCGGGGACGTGGTGCTCGTCCAGGCGGTTCCCGCCGGCCTCGGCGATCGGGACCCTGCGGCCTACGCGGCCGGGGTCCTCGCAGACCTCTCCTCCCCGGCGGACGGGGTCGAGGGAGGGGGCGACGCCTCGAAGGACCCGTCCCGCCGGCTCGCCGCGACGATGGCCTGCCACGCCGCGGTCGTGGCGGGGCAGAGGCTTACGGCCGAACAGATCCGGGCCCTCCTCGCAAAGCGGGGGGACCGGCGCGAGCCGCTCCACTGTCCCCACGGCCGTCCGGCGTCGTTCCAGCTTGCGGAAGCCGAGATCCGGAGGAAGTTCTGCCGGCACGAGCCGAGACGGGGGTAGGGGCACGCGCTCGCCCTTTGCTCGCTACGCGAGCAGGGGCGCGAGCACGAACGGCGCGGCGATGCCGGCGAGGCACGGGAGCGCGATCGGCAGGAGGACCGCCAGCCCGAGGACCAGACCCGCGCGCGGGAGGGTCGTCTCGAACGCGGCGCGGGTGACGAGCCAGGCGGCGAGGAGGCCGGCCCCGGCGAGCGTCGCCGCGGGGCCGCCGATCGCCTGGAGGGTCCCCGAGGGGGCGAGGGACGCGAGCGAATCGCCTCCCCAGTGGATGGCGAGGACGAGCACCTTCAGGTGGAGCGCGCACGCGAGCGACGGAAGGAACTGGGCGCGCTCCCCCACGCCCGAGATCTTGGCCAGCACCCAGAGGAAGACCCCGCTCGCGAGGAGCGACAGGCCGGCGACGGCGATCAGGGTCGGGAACGAGAGGCCGCCCGCGGCCAGGGGAGTGAGGACCGGGTCGCGCTGCTCCGGGAGGATCCGGGCCAGCTCGTCCGCCCAGAGCGGCAGCGACGGGACGGCCCCGATCGCCTGCAACGGGACGGACGCGAGGTGCGGGTCGGGCCGGCCGGCCAGGGCCGCCCCGACGGCGATCGGGATCCCCAGCGCCACCCCCACGGGGGGGGCGGGCGAAGCCGGCCCCGGGCTCTCCCCACGGCGTGCGGAGGGCATCCCGGAGGGGGATCGGCGCTCCCGGGGCCCAGGCTTGAAGAAAGCGGCCCGGGCTTCCAGTAGACTCCCTCGCCACTCATGTCGCGTGGCGCCTGGCTCGTCGGAGCGGGGATGCTGGGCCTCCTGGCGATCCCGCACCTCGGGGCGCCCGGTCCCCTCGATGCCGGGATCGCGGAGGCCCTCCGGGAGCGGCTGGGCTTCACGCCGGGGTTCCGGGCCGTGCGGATCGAGCCGGGCCGGAGGCTCGTGCTCCGGGGGGTCTCTCTCGGCGAGGGCGGAACCGGAGAGCCCCCGCCGGCCGAGGTGGCGGAGGTGGAGCTCCCCCTGGACGACCCCTCGCGGGGCCGGGGGAGCGCGATCCGGCTTCGCGGCGCCCGGATCCGGGCGGAGTCCTCGGAGGCGCTCGCACGCCTCCGGCGCCTCCGCCCCCGCGAGTCCGGGGCTCCGATCCCCCGGTTCGAGCTGCGGGACTCGACGATCCTCCTCGCGGGGGGACTGGAGGTCCGGGTCGCGAGGGGGTCCCTCGTGACGGGCGAGGCGGGGGTGACGATCCGCCTCGAGGGCACTCTCGCCGGGCCGGGGCTCGAGGGATCCGGGGTCGTGATCGAGACCGACGAGGAGGGGCGCCACCTCGCCGCCCAGGCCGGGGACCTCCGTTTCCACCCGGCCGGCGTGGAGGTCCGCGTCGAGGACCTGGGTGTGATCGTCCGGTCCGTCGGCGACGGCTCGAGGATCGGGACAGTCCACGCGAGCCGGTTCTGGGTCCGCGGGATCCCCGGAGAGGAGATCTCGGCCCAGCTCGGCTCCGACGGGTCGGGCCTCTGGTCTGCGACGGCGATCTCGGGGACCCTCGCCGGCGGGACCCTCGCCGGGAGGGCCGCTTACGCCCCCGGGGGGGAGCGTCCCGTCTCGGCCGACCTCTCCCTCCGGGACGCCTCCCTCGCGTGGGTGCCGCCGCTCCACCTCGGGGGCCGGGCGCCCCTGCGGGGGACCCTCGACCTCCTCCTCGCCGGCCTCGAGTGGGGGCCCGGCGACCTCCGCGGGGACCTGACGGCGTCGGCGCGCGATGTCCAGCTCGCCGAGACGCCCCTCTTCCTCGGCCTCCTCTCGGCCGTCCAGTTCCAGGCGGAGTCGCGTCCGGTCTTCGCCTCGGCCGAGGCCCGCGCGTCGCTCGAGCGGGCGCGGCTCCGGTTCTCGCGGCTCCGGCTCGCGGGGGAGGCCCTCTCTCTCGACCTGGCGGACGGGGGGACCGTCGGGTGGGACGGGGCGGTGGCGCTCCCCTTCCGAGTGAGCGGCGCCGCGAGCCTGTTCAAGGACCTCCCGATCTTCGGCGAAGTGCTCGGAGCGACCGCGAAAGCGGTCCCGATCGAGCTCCGGACCTCCCTCGGCGGCTCGCTCCGAGTCCCCCGTGTCTCGCTCGCGACGGGCCTCCGAATGCCGGGCTCCGAGGACCCGCCGCGGGGGCGGTAGGGCGACTTACCGGCCGAAGTCGAGGCCGGCGAGCCCGAGCCGGACGCCGCTCACTTGGACCACTCGTACCAGGGTAGGTCCACTCCGGAAGCATCGTGGCGGGTCCGCCATTGGACGAGGGCCGAGATCGAGCGGACCTCGTCCAATTCCGCGAGAGCCCGCTCGATGAGGCGGATCTCCTCCTCGCCGACTTGACGAGCCTTGACCGTGCTCGCGTCGCGGAGCTTCCCACGCCAGCTCTCGAGGTCGTTGTGGAGATGCCCCCGGAATCGGGAGACCTCCTGACCCAGCCTCGCCAACTCGGCTCTTTGGATCTCCGACTCGACGCCCGCCGGGACCCTCTCGCCCACACGCCGATCCGCGACGGCGGAGTCCGCTCCCGGGGTCGGCGTGGACGCGGAGGCGGGCGTCGCGGGTCCCGGTCTTCCCGTCTCGAGAGCCGCGCGGATCCCGCGCAGTTCGTCCCGGATCTCGGCGAGGAGCGGGGCGAGGCCCGGGTCGGCGACGGCCGCCCCCCGCGGCGCCGCGAGGGCCGGGATCGGAGCCCCGGCCGGGGCGGTCGTCGTCGCCGCGGTCGTCTCCGGGACGAGGTCGGTCGGCCGCGGGCCGCCCGGGACCAGCGAGGTCGCCGCGAGGAATCCGAGCACCAGGCCCGCGACGGCGATCGCAAGGGCGGCAGCTAGCGGACGCACGGGACCCCCCTCCTGGAACGATCCCGGCGCCGAGCCGGTTCCCTAGACCCTCTCGATGGCGCCCGCCTTCAGCAGCCGGTGCAGGATCCGCATCGTCTCGGCCCAGTGGAGCGGCACCTTCGCGAGGATCTCCGATACGCTCTTCTTCCCATCGAGGAGCACCGCCACGCGCTGGTCGGAGTCCACGAGTCTCTGGAACCCGCCCTTCTTGTAGAGCATGTCCCGCGCGGAGTGGGTGAACTGGTAGGTCGTCTCGCCGGAGCCGAGCTCCCTCTGGATCTTCTCGAACTCGAGGTAGGCGTTCTTGGCGTCGCCGAGCAGCTGGCCGAGGCTCCCGGTGAAGGAGAGCGACTTCACCCCCGCCTCGTGCTTCTTCTGGTCGAACTCGGCCGACCGGGGGCGGCTCTGGCCCGAGGCGTATTCGTAGCGGGCTCCCGCCCAGAAGTAGAGGTCGGCGAGCTCCGAGAGGGCCTGCTCCCGCACCGCCGAGAGGACCGCGTCCTCCGTCACGAGCCGCATCGAGATCAGGATCTCCCCGAGGTAGCCCGGGCGGTCCTTCTGCGTCTCGAGTGCCTTGTCGAGGTCGGCCTTCTTGAACCCGGCGATCCGCATCAGGATCTGCCCGATCGGCGGGGCCTTCCGGTCCCCGATCGAGGTGACCTTCACGCCTCCCGACGCGAAGTCGAACTCCTTCCACGCCGTCGCGTCGCGGACCCGGAGGATCCCCCAGTACTTCTGGGCCGCGAGGTCCTGGACGATCTCGGAGAGCCGGTTCCGGCTGAGCCCGCCGCGGTTCTCCATCGGAGGAGCCGATTCTAGCGGCTCGGCCGGCCCGGAGCGAACCCCGCGAGGCTCCCTCCCTTCGCCGCGAGGTCCCCGAGCAGCGGCGCCGGCCGGAACCGGCGGCCGTGCCGGGCGGCCAGGGTCTCGAGGTCCCGGACCACCGCCCCGAGCCCCCGGGCGTCGGCGAAGGCGCACGGCCCTCCCGTCCACGGGGCGAACCCGGTTCCGAGGACCATCGCGAGGTCGAGGTCGGAGCCCGAGGCGACGATCCCGTCGGCGAGGGCGTGAGCGGCCTCGTTCACGAGGGCGAGCACGCAGCGCTCGCGCATCTCGAGCCGCGGGAGGTCGCGCCGCGGCGGCTTCCCGGCGGCGACGCGGGCCCGGAGCGCCTCGAGGGTGGCCCGGTCCGGGCGGCGCCTCCCGCGCTCGCCCTTCATGAGCGGGACCGTCGGGTCGAGCTCGGCGAGGAGCTTCGAGGCCTCCCACCGCTCCCCGTACGCCCCGAGCAGGACGGCCGCCGCCTTCTTCGCGGTCCCGACCCCCACCTCGTGGAGGAGCTCGAGGGGCCCCATCGGCATCCCGAAGTCCCGGAGCGCCGCGTCGAGCTCCCCGGGGTCCGCCCCCTCCTCGAGCAGGAGCCCCGCCTCGGCCATGTAGGGCCCGAGGAGGCGGTTCACGAGGAACCCGGGACGGTCGGCGACGATCACGGGGACCTTCCCGAGCCTCCGCGCGAGCGCCACGGCCTCGGCGACGGCCTCGGGCTCGGTCGCGGGCCCCGGGATCACCTCGACGAGGAGCATCCGGCGGACGGGGTGGAAGAAGTGGAGGCCGAGGAAGCGCCCGGGGCGCCGGAGCGCGGCGGCGATCTCGCGGATCGGGATCGTCGAGGTGTTGGTGGCGAGGAGCGGCGGGCGCCCGCGCGCCGGGGCGGCCCCCTCCGCCTCCGCGAGCGCCTTCCGCTTGGCCTCGACCTCCTCGACGATCGCCTCGATCACGACGTCGGCGCGCCCGAGGCCGAGGAGATCCGTCCGGGGACGGATCCGGCGGAGCAGCGCCTCTCCATCGCGGCGGGGGAGCCGGCGGCGGCGCGCGTCCTCCCGGACGATCCGCGCGGCCGCGGCCATCCCCTTCGCGACGAGGGCGGGCGAGACGTCCCGCATGGCCACCGGGATCCCGCGTGACGCGAGGAGATGGGCGATGCCCGAGCCCATGAGGCCGGCGCCGAGGACGGCCGCCTCGCGCGCCTCCGGCGGGGGCCCCTCCATTCGCTCGAGCGCCTCGTTCCCGGACGACCGGCTGCGGAGGAACAGCGAGACGAGGTGGTGCGCCACGGGCGTCGCGGCGCACTCCCCGACGAGGCGGGCCTCCTCCTCGTAGCCCCGGGGGCCGGGGGTCGCGAAGCCCGCCCGGACGGCCGCGAGCGCCTTCGGGGGCGCCGGGTAGAGGCCGCGCGCCTCGCGGGCCACCGCCGCGGCGGCCCGCCGGAAGATCCAGGCCCGGCCCGGCGGGGTCGCTTCGAGGAGGCGGAGGAGGAGCGGGGGCCGCGCCCGGCGGGGGGGACCGGGCCGCAGCCGCGCGAGGAAGGCCCGCGCCCCCGCGACGGGGTCCTCGACGGGGACGAGGGCGTCCACAAGGCCGATCCGGAGCGCCTCCTCCGCGCTCAAGTTGTCGCGCCCCGCGAGGATCACGCCGAGCGCGCGCGAGAGCCCGACCACGCGCGGGAGCCTCTGAGTCCCGCCCAGCCCCGGGAGGATCCCAAGCTTCACCTCGGGAAGCCCGAGCCGCGTGAGGGGCCCGGAGGCCGCAACCCGGTGGCGGCAGGCGAGCGCCACCTCGAGCCCGCCCCCGAGGCACGCGCCGGCGATCACCGCGACCGTGGGCGGGGCGAGCCGTTCCAGCTCGAGGAGCACCCCCTGTCCCTCGGCGGCGAGGGTCCGGACCCGGGATCCGGGATCGGGCCCGGAGAGGATCTCCGCCATCTCCTTCAAGTCGGCTCCGGCCAGGAACGCCCCCGGCGCCTCCGAGACGAGGAGCACGCCGCGGACGTCGCCGCGCCTCGCGAGCTCGGAGAGGATCCGCCGGAAGGCCCCCATCGCCTCGACCGTGAGCGTGGGGGGCCCCTTCGCGGGCGCCGCGAAGCGGATCTCGGCGATCCCGTCGGGGCCGACGTCGAGCGCGACGGGCGGGCGCGACGCCATCAGGCGGCGACCGGCACCCCGCGCGCCGCGAGGTCCTCGCGCAGCCCCGGGACGCCCCGGAACACGATCCCCGGGATCCCCACGTCGGCCGCCCCGGCGACGTTCCCCTCGAGGTCGTCCACGAAGAGCGCCTCGGCCGGCCGGCAGCCGGCGGCATCGAGCGCCGCGCGGAAGATCCCCGGCTCGGGCTTGCGCGAGCCGACCTCGTGCGAGGCGACGACCGCGCGGAAGGCCCCGAGGATCGGGAACGCCCGCCTCAGGTGCTCGTAGTGGAGCGCGTTCGTGTTGGTGACCGCGACGAGCGGGATCTGCGGCGCCAGCTCGCGCACGAGCGCCTCCGCCTCGGGGTAGGGGTCGAACACGTCGTTCCATGCGGCGGCGAAGGCGTCCGCCGGGACCGAGGTCCCGAACGCGGCGTTCAGGAGCGAGAGAAACTCGGCGGCCGAGTACCGGCCCTTGTGGAACAGCCCGTCGAGCGGAGACCCGAGGAAGGCGCGCTCGACGTCCTCCGGCATGCGGCCCGTCGCAGCGGCGAGGTTCCCGAGGAGTCGCGACTGGCTCCACCGGATCACGACGTTCCCGATGTCGAGGAGGAGCGCTCGGGGGGGGATCAACCGCGGAGACGCCGAGCGCGCGGAGAGGACAGAATCAGGATCTTGGTGCTCGTATCTCATCCATCTCTCTAGTGCCCTTGCGACCTCTGCGCCTCTGCGGTTAGTAACCTCGGTCAACTGGCCGCGCGCGTGAGCCTCTCGGCGCGCTTCACGTTCTCGGTGAGGAGCTCCCGCAGGATCCGGCGCAGGCTCTCCCGGTCGAGGTCCTGCTCCAGGTGCCCTCGCACCCCGACCGAGATCTTCCCGGTCTCCTCGGAGACGACGACCGTCACCGCGTCGGTCTCCTCGGTAAGCCCCAGCGCCGCGCGGTGCCTCGTGCCGAGCCGCTTGCTCACCTCGGGGTTCTCGCTCAGCGGGAAGAGGCAGCCCGCGGCGGCGAGGCGCTCGTTCTGGATCACGACGGCGCCGTCGTGGAGCGCGCTCCCCGGCCAGAAGATCGTGTCGAGGAGGTCCGAGCTCACCTCGGCGTCGAGCGAGACGCCTCCCTCGACGTAGGTGCCGAGCCCGATCTCCCTCTCGACGGCGATGAGAGCCCCGATCTTGTCCTTCGAGAGGTGCGCGACGGCCTTCACGACCTCCTCGACCATCGTGGACTCCCCCCGCAGGAACTTCCCGACGAAGGGGTTCTGCCCGAGCCGCATGAGGCCCCGCCGGAGCTCCGGCTGGAAGAGGACGACGAGCGCGAAGAGCGAGACGGTGAGGAACTCCTTCAGGAGGAAATCAATCTCCTGGAGCCGGAGGCGTTGGGTGACGGCGAAGACGACGACGAAGGCGATCCCGAGCAGGAGCACGAGGCCCTTCAGGATCCCCGCGCCGCGGGTCCCCTGGAGGAACCGGAGGACGGCGTAGATCGCGGCGAAGAGTATCGCGATCTCGATCGCGTCGCGGAGAGTCACGCGCGCCTACTATAGCACCCCGTCCGACCGCAGGGCCGCCGCGACCCGCACGGCCCGCGCCGCCGCCCGCACGTCGTGGACGCGGACCACGAGCGCTCCTCGCAGGACGCAGGCCGCGACCGCCGCGAGCGTCCCTTCGAGGCGCTCCCCGACGGGCAGGTCGAGGAGCGCCCCGAGGAAGCTCTTCCGCGAGGGACCGACCAGGATCGGCCGGCCGATGGAGCGGAGCTCCCCGAGCCGGCGCAGGATCTCGAGGTTGTGCTCGAGGGTCTTGCCGAACCCTATCCCGGGATCCACGAGGAGCTGCTCGCGCGCGATCCCCGCCGCGACCGCCGCCTCGACCCGCTCGCGGAGGAAGGCGGCGACCTCGGCGACGACCTCTCCGTAGCGCGGCGCGGCCTGCATCGTCCGGGGCTCCCCTTGCATGTGCATGAGCACGAGGGCGCCTCCCGCGCGGGCGAGGACGCCGGCCATCGCGGGGTCGCCGCGGAGCGCGGTCACGTCGTTCACCATCGCCGCCCCCGCCTCGAGCGCCGCGGCGGCGACCGAGGCCTTGCTGGTGTCCACGGAGATCGGCACCGCCACGTCCCGGGCGAGCGCGCGGATCACGGGGATCACCCGCGCGCGCTCCTCGGCCTCGGGGACGGGCGCGGACCCGGGCCGCGTGGACTCGCCTCCCACGTCGAGGAGGTCGGCCCCCTCCTCGGCCATCGCGCGGCCGCGCGCGACCGCCGCGGCGGGGTCGAGGAAGCGGCCCCCGTCCGAGAAGGAGTCGGGGGTGACGTTGAGGATCCCCTGAACCCAGGGGCGGGGTCCGAGGGGGACTTCCCGCCCGCGGAGTCGCAGGACGAACCCCTCCGCCACGCGCACGCCCCCGGGTCGCTACCTCGGCGCGACCTTGAAGTCGTCGAAGCTCGCCACCGCGTCGGCCTTCGTCCAGAGCCCCACGCGGCCCGCCGCGAACGACTCGTCCTTCATCCCGAGGAGGGGCTGCCCGTCGAAGGAGCAGGTGATCTGCGCGCCCCGGGCCTCGACGCCGATCGTGTGCCACTCATCCGTCGTTCCCGCCACCCGGGCGCTCCCGAGCTGCTCGCGCTTGCCCGCGACGACCCGATAGACGCGGAAGTTCTCCTCGAGCGGGTTCCAGCGGCAGAGGTAGTAGTTCGCGGGGTCCCGGTAGCGGAAGAGCGGACCCCCGCCCCGGTCCTCGGGGTCCGCGACGCGCGCGAGCGCCTTCACGTGCACCGAGAGGGAGAAGTCGCCGGTGTCGGCGGTGCGAGCGACGGCCAGGTTGAAGTGCGACTCGCGGAACTCGGTCGCGACCTGCGTGAGAACCTGCCTCGGGGACGGCGCGCCCGGGTCGACCTCGACGACCCACTTCCCCGCGACGGCGCCCGCGGGGGTCGCCGGCACCTCGAAGTCCGCCGGGGTGGCGCCGACCGCGTCGGCCTCGAAACTCCAGGTCCGCGGCCCCTCGAGCCTCGTCCCGCCGCAGCCAGCGACAGCCGCCGCGAACGCGATCGCCCCGACGATCCCGGTCTTGCCCGATGGGCTCATGCGGACCCTCCCCCGCGCGGGCCGGCCATGCTGGCGGCCGCGGGGGGGGGCTGTCAACCGGGGGGAGCCGCTTCCGCGACGCCCCCCTATAATCGCCCGGGCCGTGCGGGCCGGGACATGGCGGCGGGCGTGTCACCTCCAGTGGCTCTACTTCAAGATCATCGTGGCGGAGCTCCGCTGGACCCTCGTGGTCTTCGCGCTCGTCAACCTCGTCGGGGCGTTGCTCTTCCACGCCTTCTACCACCTGCATGGCCGCGAGGGGCCGTCCCCCGACTACGTGAAGAGCCTCCATGCGACCTTCGCGATGGTCTTCATGGAGTACACGCTTGAGTTCCCCGACCACTGGGCGCTGCGGGTCCTCTACTTCCTCGTGCCGGTGCTCGGTCTCGGCGCGATCGCGGACGGCCTCGTCCGGTTCGGGGTCCTCCTCTTCAACCGCGATGCCAACCGCGACCAGTGGGCGCGCGTGATGGCGAAGGCGCTCAAGGACCACGTGATCCTCTGCGGCCTCGGCCGCGTGGGGTTCCGCATCCTCGAGCAGCTCCGGCGCTTCGGCGAGGACGTCGTCGTGATCGAGAAGCTCGACGAGCAGGCGAACTCCTTCGTGAAGGAGGCGCGCCGGCTCGGTATCTCCGTCCTCGTCGGCGACGCGCGCCGCGAGCACCTCCTCGAGGTCGCCAACGTCGCCCACGCGAAGTCGGTGATCGCCGCCACGGACGACGACCTCGCGAACCTCGAGATCATCCTCGACGCCCGCACCCTCCGCCCGGGCATCCGGGCCGTCCTCCGGATGTTCGAGCACTCGATGGCGCGCAAGATCGGTGACGCGTTCGACATCGCCGCGGTCTTCTCCACCGCCGACCTCGCCGCCCCCGCCTTCGCGGCGGCGTCCTCGGACCGCAACATCCTCCAGAGCTTCTACGTGGAGGGGACGCTCCTCGTGATCGCGCAGCTCGCGGTCCGAGAGGGCTCCGGACTCGCCGGGAAGAGCGTCGCGGATGTGAAGGGGCAGCACCGCGCCTCCGTGGTCGCCCGCCGCCCGGCCGGGGGCGAGGCGGAGATCATCCCGGGCCCCGAGAGCCGCCTCGTCACGGGGGACCGGATCACCGTGCAGACGCGCCTCGAGGACATGCCGGCGCTCCACCAGGCGAACGGCGACACCGGCTGGTAGTTACTTCGTGAGCGACGGCGTGCGCAGGACGAACCCGTACGAGTCCTGCGCCAGCTTCCCGAGGAGCGCGAGCGCGGGACCTGCGACGACCGCCGAGGCGCCGTAGCGGGCGCGGATCCGGTCGAGGGCGAGGAGGAGCGCGGGGCGCCGGAGGTCCGCGGGCGCGGCGAAGAGGTCCCCCTGGCGCGGGCCGGAGAGGACAAGCCGCGAGAGGGTCACGCCCACGAGCTTGAGCGCGACCCGGCGCACGTGGATGGCGGAGAGGATCGCCTCGGCCTCGCCGAAGAGCCGGTCGTCGCGGTCGGTCGGGCGCGGGAGGGTCCGCGAGGCGACCTCCCCCTCGCCCTCGACGTCGCGGACCCTGACCTCGATCCCGCGGGCGAGGAGCCCGAGCTGCCGGGCGGTCCCCGCGGCGCGCTCGACGAGGTAGTAGAGCATCCCCCGGATCTCGTGCGGGACGATCGTCGGGGCGTGGAACGAGGTCTCGCGCGAGATCGAGTGGGGCACCTCGCGCCGGGAGACGGCGCGGGTGTCGCGGCCGCGCGCCCTCTCGGCGAGCGCGCGCCCCACGGCCCCGAGGAGCCGCTCCAGCGCCTCGGCGGGGACCCTCGCGAGGTCGCCGACCGTGCGCACGGCGAGGGTCGAGAGGAGCCTCTCCGTCGCGGGACCCACACCCGGGAGGTCGCGGATCGCGAAGGGCGCGAGGAACGCGGCCTCCTCGCCGGCGGGGACCAGGCGCAGGCCGTCCGGCTTCGCGGTCTTGCTCGCGCAGCGGGCGACGACGCGGCTCGGCCCGATCCCGACCGTGACCGTGAGCCCCGCCCTCTCGCGGACTTCGCGCCGGAGTTTCTCCCCCGCCGCCGCGACCCCCCCGTGCAGCCTCTCGGTCCCCGTCAGGTCCGCGTAGGCGTCGTCGAGGTAGGTCTCGACCGAGGGCGAGAGCTCCCGCACCGCCCCGAACACCTGCTCCGCGAACGCCCGGTAGGTGGGCGCGTGGCCCGCGAGGAAGACCCCCCCCGGGCAGAGCCGTCGCGCCTCGTGGAGCGCCATCCCGGCCCGGAGCCCGAACGCCCGCGCCTCGTAGGAGCACGAGGCGATCACGCCGGTCCCCACGATCACCGGCCGCCCGCGCAGCCTCGGGTCCCGCGCCTGCTCGACCGAGGCGAAGAAGGCGTCTATGTCCACATGGAGAATCCAGGGGATGGAATACATTAGGGATCTATTAGGTTATCTGCGGGCAAGCGCCGAGGCAAGGATCGGTCTCGGAGTCCGGACCGACCCCGCGCGTCTGCTACGATGCGGGGGACACGACGATGAAGGCGCTCGCGATCGGGATCGTCGTCATCGCGGCTGCGGTGCTCGGATGGGCCCTGTGGTCCCCTCCGGCGGGGCTGGCGCCGCCCTCCACCACGGCCGAGTCGCCCGCGCCGGTCCGCGCCGAGGGGCCGAAGAAGCCCATCCCGCCTCCGCCTCCGCCTCCCTCCCCGCGGACGGCCGCGGCCGCCCCGGCCGGCGTGCCGCCTCCGGACCCCGACTCCGCGACGACTGCGCCCGCCGCCGCCTCCTCCTCCGCGCCGGGGCCGTTCCCCGAGGAGATCCTCGCCGTCCCCCGGCGTGACGGGGGCGGCCGCCACGGTCGTCTCCCGCCGCACGCCGACCGGCCGGTCCTCTTGCGGGCCGGGGAGAAAGTCCCCGAGGACGTGCAGCTGAAGTGCGGGCTCACGCGGGAGGAGACGACCGCCGTCGAGGAGGAACTCGTCCGGGAAAGGGAGGACCTCACGCCGCGGCTCCGGAAGTTCGTCCTCGAGAACCTGAAGGACGCGACCGAGGCCGGCGTCTCCGGCCGCACGGCCGACGAGCTGCTCGAGCGCCTCGCCGAGGCGAGCCAGCGCGAGATGGCCCTGCTCATGACCCAGCACGACTCGCAGAAGCTCCGCGAGGACCGCACGCCGCTCGAGGCGATCGCGGACCCCGACGGGCTCCTCGCGAAGTGGGCCCTCCTCATGCACGAGGTGCGGCGCGAGACGCACCGGCGGCTCCGCGAGAGGATCCGGCCCGAGGCCTACCGGGAGGTGACGAAGGTCCACCTCTACGAGGGGAGCTTCGCGGTCCGCGCGCAGAACCTCTTCGCGGTCGAGTTCGGGCGGGACCCGGCCCGCTAGCATAGAATCCCCGCGGAGCGGGGATTCCATGGCCGAGACTCTGGAGCAGGCCCTCGACGCGCGCACTGCCGAGGCGGCGCCGGCGCTGGTGAGGGGCGAGGGCGCGGGCGCCGTCCGCTGCCTCGCCTGCGGCCACCGCTGCCTCATCCGCTCCGGCCGGCGCGGGATCTGCCGGCTCCGCTTCAACCGGGACGGCGTCCTCCGGGTGCCGCGCGGCTACGTGGCGGCCCTCCAGTGCGACCCGATCGAGAAGAAGCCCTTCTTCCATGCCCTGCCCGGCGCCGACGCGCTCTCGTTCGGGATGCTGGGGTGCGACCTGCACTGTTCCTACTGCTTCCCGCCGGGGACGCGGATCCTGACGTCGCGGGGGCACCTCCCCATCGAGGCGATCTACGAGGAGGCGAGGAGAGAATCGGGCAACGAGGCCGAGGCGCTCCCCGCCCCAGATGGGCTCTCGGTGGCGACCCACCGGGGAGTCGTGGCACAGGCATCCCGGGTTTTCCGTCATGACTTCCGCGGGAGGTTGGTCCGGCTCATACCGACCAGCCTGCCCGCAATCGAGGCGACACCCGAGCACCCCTTCCTGGCCGTCGCTCGGCCGCGGCGTGGCGAGAGACTCGCCCCACCCAGATTCGTGCCTGCCGGCGGGCTGGGCCGGGATCACCTCCTCGCCCTTCCAAGAAGTCCCGGAGGTCCGACGGAGTCGCTGCCCGGCTCGCCAGCCGAGTTCGAGACCGAGGACTACCTATTCGTCGGCCTGCGGGGCACGGAGACCAGGGCGTACGTCGGCCCCGTTTACAACCTCGAGGTCGAGGGGGATCACACGTACCTCGCGAACGGCATCGCGGTCCACAATTGCCAGAACTGGGTCACTTCCCAGGCCCTCCGCGACCCGGCCTCGACCCTCGAGCGCGAGGACGTGACGCCCGCCCAGCTCGTGGACTTGGCCGTCCGCCGCGGGGCGCCGGTCGTCGCGAGCACCTACAACGAGCCGCTCATCACGGCCGAGTGGGGCCACGAGGTCTTCGAGGAGGCGCGGAGGCGCGGGCTCGTCTGCGCGTTCATCTCGAACGGGAACGCCACGCCCGAGGTGCTCGACTACCTCCGGCCGCTCGTGGACCTCTACAAGGTGGACCTGAAGGCCTTCGAGGAGAAGGCCTACCGGTCGCTCGGGGGGACCCTCGAGAACGTCCTGCGCACCCTCGGCCACCTGATCGAGCGGAAGTTCTGGGTGGAGGTCGTCACCCTGACGATCCCCGGCTTCAACGACTCGGAGGAGCAGCTCCGCGGCATCGCGCGGTTCCTCGCGGGGCTCTCGCGCGACATCCCGTGGCACGTGACGGCGTTCCACAAGGACTATCGGATGACCGATCCGCGCGCGACCACCGCGCGCGACCTGGTGCGCGCGGCCGAGATCGGCGAGGCCGAGGGGCTCCGGTTCGTCTACGCCGGGAACCTCCCCGGGCGCGTCGGGAAGTTCGAGGACACGCGCTGCCCCGCTTGCGGCGCGACGGTGGTCCGGCGCGTGGGCTACCGCATCCTCGACGTGGCGCTGCGCGGGAACGACTGCCGGTCCTGCGGGGCGCGCGTGCCGGGCGTCTGGACTCTCCCCGACGGCCGCTCGACGTGGTCGGGGCCGACGGGCGAGCGCCGCCCGGCGCCCGTGACGCCGTGACGCCCGAGGACGCCGCGACGCAGGACGAAGAGGAGACCGTCATCACGCGCGTCTGGATGAGCACGACGCTCTGCCTCACGTTCCTCACGCTCAACTCGATCGCGTTCGCCTGCGCCGCGTGGGGGGTCCCCGCCTTCCGCGGCGCGGCGCGGGCCGCCGGGATCGGCGAATTCCCGGCACTGGCGCGCCTGGCGTTCGCCCTGGGCGACGTCGTGCGGGCGAGCACACTCGCGAGTCTCGCCGCCTTCGTCGCCCTCCAGCTCGGCGCGGTCGCCCTCCAGGCCCTCGACCCGAACCGCGACCGCACGTGGCGGGTGTTCCTCGCGGCCTCGGTGGTGCCGTTCCTCTGGACCGCCCTCTCCGTGGCGGGCGGGCTGCTCGCGATCCAGGCCGTCGGCTAGCGGAGCCTGAGCGAGCCGATCGCGGCCTCGAAGCCTCCCGCCGCGGCCGCGAGGGTCTTCTCGGGGCCGACCAGCTTCAGGAAGAACGATCCCTTCGGCGTCTCGACCACCGCGCCCAGGAGCCGCCATCCGGGCTTGTCGTGGCGCTCGGGCGCGCCCGGACGGAGCGGCGCCACGTAGCGGCCGGAGACTTCCACCGTGGTCACCTCGAGGTCGCCGACCTTCCTCTCCCTCACGGCGCCGGGTTCGGCCAGGCCTCCGCCCGGCTTCTGGAACTGCCCCACCCAGCGCTCGATGTTGGCCGAGGCGCCGCCTCCCTGCCCCTCCCCGAAGTAGAAGACCCCCAGCTCCGCCTCTTCCGCGTCCCCCGCGGCGGCGGGGATCCGCAGCTCCGCGACGCGCATCCCCGAGGAGGGGGTCACCGACCGCCAGGCGGCGGGGACCGCGAAGGAGAGCCCCGCCGACGTCTCGACCGTGCGCGTCTCGGCCGCCGGGGGCGGCGGGGCCAGCGAAGGGCTCGGAGGTGGCGAGGCTCCTCCTCCGCAGCCGGCAACGAGAAGCGCGGAGATCCCGAGTGCCCTCGCCGCGTCGGACGGGGTCATGCCCCTAGTGCCAACCGTCCGGGAACAGATGCCCCCGCGCCGCCCAGACGCGCGGCTCGTCGTAGCCGATCAGGTCCGGGTTGCGGCCGCGCGCGACCGCGCGGTGGTAGGCGAGGAGCTGCCAGGGCACCGTGTGGAGGATGGCCGATGTCGCTGCAGGTGCCGCTGGGAGCCTCAGCACCAGGTCGGCTCCCACCCCGTCCTCCTCCGCGCCCGAGGCGACCGCGACGGTACGCAGGCCGAGGACCCGGAGCCCGGCGAGCACCATCCGCGCCCGGGCGAGCGACGCCCCGTGCGCGCAGACTCCCGCGAGCCACCCCTCCTCGCAGGCGAGCTGGGGACCGTGGACGGCCTGCTCCAGCTCGTAGCCCTCGGCCACCTGGCCCGCGGCCTCGCGGACCTTGAGCGCCCCCTCGAGGGCGGCCGCCTCGCAGGCGCCGCCGGCGGCGAGCAGAAGAGGCCGCTCCTCGCCGGCCAGTTCCCGGGCGATCGGATCGGCCGTCGCGATCGTGTCGCGCAGCAGGTCCGGGAGCGCCTCCGGGTCCTCGGGTCCCCCGCAGGCCGCCGCGAGGACGAGCCCGGCCTCCCCGGCCGCGGCATACGAGACCGTGTGGCAGCGGCTCGCCTCCGTCCCCGCGGGGAGCCGCACGAAGTGCTCCGCGTCCTCCCGGATCGGCGCCCCCTCGTTCGGCGACAGTGCGATCGTGCAGGCGCCCGAGAGCCGGGCCGCCCGGACCGCCTCGCGGGTCGGGAGCGTCCTCCCCGAGTGCGAGAGCGCGATCAGGCACTCGCCCTTGCCCGGGGCGAACGAGCCGCGCCCGATCTCGAACGCGGGAGCCGCCTCCGCCGGGAGCTTCGCCGTGCGGAGGGCGGCCGCGACGACCATCGCCCCGTGGTAGGCCGTGCCGCACCCCGTGACCACGATCCGCGGGGCCCACCGGACGAACTCGAGGGCCTCGCCGAAGATCCTCGCCCCCGCCCGGAAGACCACCCGCACCGCCTCGGGCTGGGCCTGGATCATCTCCCAGGTGTGGAAGGGATGCGCCTCGCGCCGGGGCTGGCCGGGGTCGGTCGAGGGCGGCGCCCCGCCGTTCGACGCCACCAGGGCCGCGTGGCGGCCGGAGGGAGGGCGCCGGAGTCGCTCCGAGGTCTTGCGGTTCCGATGCGCCCCGCCCACAGTGAAGCTCCATCCTACAAGATCGGCTCCGGCCTCGCCCGCCAGCGCCGGGGCCGCCGACTCCCCGTGACCACCAATCCCGAGCGGCAGCGCGTCTACTGGGATTCGGACCACGGCCACCGCGAGGCGAGCCATCCGGTGGTCGAAGCGTTCGCAAGGCAGCGCTGGGCGCACGTCGCCCGACGGCTCCCGCTCGCGGAGGTCCGGACCGCGCTCGACGTGGGCTGCGGGAGCGGGTTCGGGACCGCCCACGCGCCGCCGGGGATCCGGATCGCCGGCTGCGACGGGTCGCTCCGGATGCTCGGGCAACACCCGGGCGGCCCGCGGCTCCGCGCCGACGCCCTCGACCTCCCCTTCCGTCCCGCGAGCTTCGACCTCGTCTTCTGCTGGGAGCTCCTGCACCACGTGGCCGAGCCGCGGCGGGCGCTCGCGGAGATGGCCCGGGTCTCGCGCCGCTTCGTCCTGGTCTTCGAGCCGAACGTCTGGAACCCCGCGCAGTTCCTCTTCGCGCTGGCCGACCGCGAGCACCGGTGGGTGCTCCGGTTCACGCGGCGCTACCTCCTCGGGGAGGTGGCGGCGGCGGGCCTCCGCCCGGTCCGCCACGAGCGCGGGGGGCTCGTCTTCCCGAACAAGACCCCGGGCTGGCTCGCCTCGGTCTTCCGGCGGCTCCCGTTCCGGGTCCCCTTCCTCGGCATCTCGCAGCTCGTGATCGCCGAGAAGGGGTAGAATCCCCGGTCCCACCGGGCATGAAGGCACTCCTCGTCCAGCCGAGCTCCGCGGAGGTCTACCGCGAGACGAACGTCCGCGAGGCGCTGCAGCCAGCGCCGCCGCTCAACCTCTGCCTGCTGGCGGCCACTCTCCGCCCGCGGCACGAGGTGCGGATCGTGGACCTCGAGGTCGTGCCGGGCGGTCCCGACGCGGCGGCGGCCGCGGCGCGGGAGTTCGCCCCCGACTGGGTCGCGGTGACGTTCCGGACTCCCCACTACGAGCAGGCGCGGACGATCGTCCGCAAGATCCGGGAGGCCGCGCCGAGGGCCCGGGTCGTGTCCGGCGGCGTCCACTCGACGGTCTTCCCCGAGGAGGTCGTCCGGGACCTCGGGGTGGACGCCGCCGCGTTCGACGAGGGGGACGAGTCCTTCCCCGCGCTCGTGGACGGGATCCCTTTCGAGAAGATCCGCGGGATCGCGTGGCGCCGCGACGACGGGACGGTCGTCCGGAACCCCGACGCCCCCCTGATGGCGATGGACAAGCTCCCGGTCCCCGCCTGGGACCTCGTGGACCTCGAGCCCTACCGCGTGAAGACGGTCACCCACAAGGGGACTCCGCTCGCCTACCTCGAGTTCTCCCGCGGCTGTCCCGCGCGGTGCGTCTACTGCACGAACTTCTTCGGCCGGAGCTTCCGGGCGAAGTCCCCCGCCCGGTTCGTGGACGAGATCGAGGCGACGATGGCCGCGGGGTTCCGCGAGTTCAACGTGGCCGACGACTCGTTCACGACCGACACCCCGCGCGCGATCGAGGTCTGCCGCGAGATCGTGCGCCGGGGGCTGAAGGTCCCCTGGTGCGCGACGAACGGGCTCCGGGTCGCGAACGTGACCGAGGAGTTCTTCGAGGCGGCCTCCAAGGCCGGCCTCCACCTCTGCTCGTTCGGGCTCGAGACCGGGAACAAGCAGGTCCTCGCGGGGATCAAGAAGGGGGCCACCCTCGAGCAGGGGCGCCAGGCGGTCCATTGGGCACGCAAGCACGGGGTGAACGCGATCGGCTACTTCGTGCTCGGCCTACCCGGCGACACCCCCGAGACCATGGAGGAGACGATCCGCTTCGCGACGGAGCTGCCCCTCACCTTCGCCAAGTTCTCGATCACCGTCCCGCTCCCCGGGACGGAGCTCTGGTCCCGCTGGCGGGACAAGATCCACGTGAACTCCTGGGAGGACTTCAACACCCACCGCGTCCCGCGCGCCCTCTACGACCACCCCGAGCTCGCCTGGGACGTGATCGAGGACCACTACAAGCGCGCCTACCGCCGCTTCTACCTGCGGCCGCGCTACATGGCCCGGCGGTTCTTCGAGAGCCTCCGGAACGGCCGCTTCCTGCTCGAGCTGAAGATGGCGGCGACGATGAACTGGTGGTAAGCGGGCGCGCGGCGCGCCCGCTAATCCCAGACGAAGAGCCACCTCACGGCGTAGTAGGCCCCGTACAAGAGCCACCCGACCGGGCCGGGGCCCGACTCCGATGCGAAGTGGACCTCGACCGTGGCCCGGGCGATGCGGGACTCGAGGAGCGCGCGCGCGGCCTGGAGGCGCTCGATCTCCAGGGTCACGCGCTCGAGCTCGCGCTCGACCGTGATGGCCCCGGCCACGTCGGTCGCCCGCGCGAGGAGCTGGAGGTAGCGCGCCCGCGCTCTCTCCAGGTTGTCGAGCCGGACGGCGAGGTCGCGGTGGTGGACGGCGAAATCCTCGGCGCGGACCTCCCGGTCCCGCACGTCGCCGAGCCCGACGAGCGCCTCGAGCAGGTCGTCCAGACGCGCGTTCGGGATCCGGAGGATTGCAGAACCCTCCGAAGCCCGCTCCACGTAGCCGCCCCGGACCCTCGCGAGCGCCTCGGCCTCCCGGACGGCCCGTTCGGGCTCCTCGCAGACAATCGAGAGCCGGGCCGTCCGGACCACGGAGGGGTCGGGCTCCCCGAAGTGTCCGAGGCCCGCGCGGATCGCCGGGTCGTGGCGGGGCGCGAGGGCACACCCCGCGGCGAGGACGGCGGCGGACGAGAGGGCGGCGGCGACGCGCATGGGTTCCTCCTCGACCTCTCAAGGGCGCGGGCCGGCCGCGAGGTTCACGACCGAGCGGCCCCATCCATCTCCCTCTCCTCCCCCGCCACCTCGACGCCCCCGCCCCGGTACATCGCGTCAATCGCGCGCGCGTGGCGCTGCGCGACCGCCTTGCGGCGGACCTTCTGGGTCGGCGTGAGCTCGCCGGCCTCCTCCGAGAACGGCCGCGCCAGCAGGGTGAACCGGCGCACCCGCGCGAATCGCGGCTGGTCGCGCTGGAGCGCGGCGATCCTCTCGGAGAAGAGCTTCCGGACCTCGGAGCGCTGGAGCAGCGCCTCGCCGTCTCCTCCCGCGGCCGCCGAGGCCGCCGGGAGCGCCGACCGGACCGAGTCGAGGTTCGCGACGACGAGAGCCGTCGCGAAGTTCCGCCCGCTCCCGATCAGGACCGCCTCCGAGACGAGAGGGTCCCCCCGCAGCCGTCCCTCGAGGACGGCCGGCACGATCTTCTTCCCGCCCGAGGTGACGAGGAGGTCCTTCTTCCGGTCGGTGATGACGAGGAACCCGTCGGGGTCGAGGTAACCCACGTCCCCGGTCCGGAGGAACCCGTCCGGCGTGAAGGCCTCGGCCGTCTCGGCGGGCCGTCCGTGGTAGCCCTCGGTCACGTTCGGGCCCCGCACCTCGATCTCGCCGTCGGCCGCGATCCGCACCTCGACGCCGTCGAGAGGTCGGCCGACCGTCCCGAAGCGGAAGCGGTCGTGGCCGTTCACCGCGATGACCGGCGAGGTCTCGGTGAGGCCGTAGCCCTCGAGCACGAGCACCCCGGCCGCGTGGAAGAGGCGCGCCAGCTCGGTCCCGAGAGGCGCCCCGCCCGAGATCGCGAGAGAGAGCCGCCCCCCGAGCCTCTCGCGGATCCTCGAGAACACGAGGGCGTCGGCGACCGCGCGAGCGAGGCGGAGGGAGAGAGGAAGGCGCCGCCCCGACTCGACCCGACGGCTCCAGGCCCGCCCGACGGCGAAGGCCGCGCGCGCGAGAGCCCGCCGGTGAAGCGGCGCCGCGCGGATCGATTCCTCGACCCGGTCGGCGAGCTTCTGGAAGAAGCGGGGGACGGCCGCGATCACGGTCGGTCGCGCGAGCCGCAGATCCTCGGCCAACGACAGCACCGAGTCGCCGTAGGCGACCGCCACGCCCCGCTCGAGCATCCCGTAGAACCCCGCCATCCTCTCGAGGACGTGCGAGAGCGGCAGGATCGAGAGCGCGACCTCGCCCTCACGCGCCTCGGGGACGCGCCTCAGGGCGGCGAGGATGTTCGCCTGGAAGTTCCGGTGCGTAAGGCGCACGCCCTTCGGCGCCCCCGTGGTCCCCGACGTGTAGACGATGGAGGCGAGCGCCTCGGGTCGGACCTCGGAGACGAGGCGGGCGGCGAGGCCCGGGTCGGCGGCGAGAGCCTCGCGGCCCCGCGCGCGGAGGTCGCCGAGGCCCCGGGCCCCCCCGCCGCCGGCGTCCTCGTCGAAGACGACGAGGGAGTCCGCGGCGGCTTCGCCGGCCGCCGCCTCGCGGAGCTTCGCGAGCTGCTCCCGGGACGAGACGAACGCCGCGCGGGGGCCCGAGTCGCGGAGGATCTCGCCCACCTGCGGGGCGAGGGACGTCGGATAGACCGGGACGTCGGCGGCGCCCGCGAGGAGGGTCCCCAGGTCCGCGAGCGCCCACTCGAGGCGGTTCTCCGAGAGCAGGAGCACCCGGTCCCCCGGCCGGATCCCGGCCGCGCGGAGCCCGGCGGCCACCTCGAGGACGGCCGCTACGGCCTCGGCCCCGGAGACGGGCTCGAAGCGTCCCCCTCGCTTCACGAGGAACGCGGCGGCGCCCGGTCTCCCGGCGAGCGCGGCCAGGACCGCGGCGACGGGGGAACCCTCGCGGGCGGCGGCCGGGACCGGCGGGATCAGCTCCGCCGCCACGATCCCTCCGCCAGCGCCCGGTCGGCCGCGTCGGTGAGCGAGTTCAAGGCCGACTCGAGCGCCGCGCGGCTGCCCTCGAGCGCCTCCCGGTCCCCGTCCGCCGGAACGGGCACGGGATCCCCGTAGGCGACGACCACGCGCGCGAACGGCAGCGGGATCTGGAACCGGTCCCAGGACACGAAGCGCACGACCGGCCAGGCCGCGTAGCTCGTCGGCCAGACGGCGCCCGCGCCCGAGTCGCGCGCCGTGGCGACGGGGCCGATCTTCGAGACCCGCGCGGGTCCCCTCGGCCCGTCGGCCATGAAGCAGGCGACCTTGCCCCCGCGGACGACGTCGGTCAGCTCGAGGAGAGCCCCGGCGGCGCGGGTGCTCGAGGAGCCGCGCACGATCCCATAGCCCAGGCGCTCGAGCGTGCGGCCGATGATCTCCCCGTCCGGCGAGAGGCTCACCATCACGGCGGCCGGCTTCCCGAGCATGAACCGCGCGAAGTAGAAGAGCCTCTGGTGCCAGACGGCGAAGACGGCGGGTCCTCCCCGCGAGCGCTCCTCGGCGGCCCGGGCCTTGTCGGGGTCGAGGAACGCGACCCGGTACGTCCGGGTCAGGAGACGGATCCCGAGCGACCAGATCGGCGGGAGGATGCGATTGAGGATGCCGTAGAGGACCTGGCTCTTGCGTGAGGCCATCTCGCGCCTCGGGAGATTATAGGAGTCGAGGCGGGGCTCCTCCGGGGGGAACGACTCGTCAATCCCTCACGGCGAGCACGAACTTGAGGTACCGCCCCTCCGGGAATCCGACCGGCACCGGGTGGTCCGGGGGGAGCGAGCGCCACTCGACGGCGCGGAGCGAGGCCCCCGCATCGGCGGCGCCGTCCCGGAGCGCCTCCCAGAACTGGTCCCCGGTCACATGGCCCGTGGAGGAGGAGGCGGCGAGGAGTCCCCCCGGCTTCGTCACGCGCGCGGCCGCCGCGGCGAGCTTCCGGTAGCCCGTCACCGCGCTCCAGACGCCCTTCTTCCCCGTCGCGAGGGAGGGCGGGTCGAGGATCACGATGTCGTACACGTTGCCCCGCCGGGCCTCGCGGCCGAGGAACTCGAAGACGTCGTCCGGGAAGAACCGGTGCGCGTGCGGGTCCAGCCCGTTCAGTTCGAGGTTGCGTCTCGCGGCCTCGTGGGCGCGCTTGGAGACGTCCACGCTCGTCGTGCGGGCGGCTCCCCCCGCGGCGGCGGCGACCGAGAAGCCCCCCGTGTACGCGAAGGCGTTCAGCACGTCGGCCCCCCGGGCCCGCTCGCGCACGATCCGTCGGTTCTCGCGCTGGTCGAGGAAGAGCCCCGGCCGGGCGCCGCCGTCGAGCGCTCCCAGGAACCGGAGGCCGTTCTCCCGGACGACGAGGCCGTCCGGCGGCCGGCGACCCGAGGCGAGCCGGACGGCGCCCTCTCCCCCCTCCCGCTCGGCCGGCCCGCCCGCGCCGCCCCGGAGCCGCTCGCGGACGAGCACGCCCTCGAGCGGCGCCGAGGCCCGGATCGCCTCCACCACCGCGTCCATGTGGGGCTGCCAGGCCCGCGTGTGGAGCTGGAGCGTGGCCCAGGCGCCCGAGCCGTCCTCCGCCCCGAGGAGGTCGGCGAGGAGCCCCGGCAGGGCGTCCCCCTCGCCGTTCACGAGGCGGTAGGCGGTGGTTCCCGAGAGGTCGAGCAGCCGCGCGCGGAGGTCGCGGGCGGCCGCGAACCGGCGCGCCAGCAGCTCCGGCCCGAAGACCTCGCCCTCGTCCCGCGTGAAGACGCGGACGCCGATGGGCGGATCCGGGTCCGTGAGCCCCCGCGCGAGGAACCGCCCGGTCGCGTCGAGGAGGTCCACGACGTCGCCGGGCCGCGCCCGGCGCAGCGCCGCGTAGCGCGGCCCGTGGAAAAGCCAGGGATGACCGCGGCGGAGGATCGCGGCGTCGGCCGGAGCGAGGCGGAGTTCGAGAGGCACGGCGGCGGCGGGATGATACCCGCCCCTACGATCCGGATAGGTCCGCGCGCGCCCGTTCGAGCACCGCAAGCCCCGGCTCGATGGCGCGCCACAGGACCGGCGCGCTCCCCACGATCCGCGCGAACTCCCGGTAGGGCTCGCTCGCCTCGCCGAGGCGCTCGCGGAGGAATCGGAGGCAGTCGGTCTTCCAGCGGTTCACGGCCGCCTGGTCCCAGACGATCGGCCGGCCGCTCCCCCACTCCTCGAACGACTCGCCCCCCTCCCGGACCGTCGCGAGCGCCTCGCGCCCGCGGCGGAGGAGCGCGTCCAGCTCCGCGAGCCTCTTCGGGTCGGGGCCCGTCATCGCCGCCTCGGCTCGGCCCTCACGCGGAACCCGTCGCCGATGTCGGCGTCCCGCCCACGTTCGGCGAGGCGCCGGGCCGCGCGGAAGCTGTTCGGGTCCCTACTGCCCCACGAGCCGCCCCGGACCGGACGCAGGCCGCCGGGGATCTCGTCCACGCACCACTCCCGCGCGCTCCCCGCGAGGTCGAGGACGCCGAACGGCGAACGGTCGGTGGTCGCGGAACCGCCGGGATGGGGCTGGAGACTCCCGCCGTGGATCGGGCTCCGCCCGCCGACCACCCTCTCCCAACGGAAGGAGTCTCCCCATGGGTGGGGACGGCCGTCCGCTCCACGGGCGGCCCGCTCCCACTCCGCCTCGGTGGGGAGCCGCACCGGCCGCCCCTCCGTCCGCGACCTCCATTCGCAGTACGCCGCGGCGTCCGACCACGGCACGGCGAGGATGGGCCAGGCGTCCGGCCAGCCGGCGCGGACGATCCCATCCTCGATCCTCCAGCCTTCGGGGCCGCCTCGAACGGGCTGCGGACTCCGGCCTAGGACCGCCTCCGAGGGGCTTCCCTCCGAGAGGAGGACCTGGAGGAACCGGCGGTACTCGCCGACAGTCACCTCGCGCTCCCCGATGCAGAAGCCGGGGACCCACTCCCGCCGCCGGGGCCAGGCGTCGTAGGCCTGCGGGTCCCCTCCGAGGATGGACTCCCCTGGCGGCACGTAGACGTAGCCCGGCCCGATCTCCTCCTCCCGCAGGAGCGAGACCGGCTCCCGGACAACGTGATCCTCGGCGCGCCCGATCTGGACCGGGTAGCGCGTGTCGCGGTGGCCGTCCTTTCGGATTACAAGCAGGTAGGATCCCATCGGGAGGAGGACTCTCCGGAGGGGCGCGGCACCGAGCAACCGGAAGGGCTGCTCGACGAGCAGGCCCTCCTCATCCTCGTAGCGCAGGCACTCGACCTCGGCCCCGGGCGGGTCGGTCTCGAGCGTGAGCGACCCCACGCCGCGCAGCTCCCGCGTGTACCTCTCCGGCGCCACGTCGCGGAGCACCTTCTCGTACCGGCGAGCCGCCTGGGGGTCGCCCTCCCACTCGGCCTCGCAGAGCCGGGCCCAGGCGATCTCCCCGAGGGCCTCGGCCGCCTCGCGGAACTCGGCGAGTTCGGGATGCCCGCGCAGGAGACTCCGGACCGCCTCGAAGCCCGCGCGCGCGAGAACGGTCTGCTCCTCCCGCTCCTGCCAGGCCTCCGCGCGGCCCGGGGCCGCCTCGCCCCCGGCGGCCGCCGCGCCCGCCGGGAGCCCCGACCCGGTCGCCGGGACGCGGCCGCTCCCCGGAAGCGTCCGGAGGGCTTCCGTCAGCGCCCCGATCCGGCCCCGGGCGCTGCGGGCCTGATCGAGCGGCGCCCGGGCCTCCCGGAGGAGTCGCTCGACGGCGAGAGTCTCCCGCCGGGCGCTGGCCACCGCCCGGGCCTCCTCGAGCCCCTCAGTGCCCGGGGCGTGCGCGGCGAGCCGGTCGAGGATCGCGAGCGCCTGCTCGGGGTCGGTGGGCGTGAGCGCACGCGCGACGAGGAAGTCCTCGTCGCGACGCGCCGACGCGCGCATCTCGCGGACCGCGGAGAAGGCCGTGACGCCCGCCACGGCGGCGATCGCCGCGCCGAGCACGGCGACCAGGGCGCGGTGCCGGCGGGCGCGCCGGACCGCCCGCTCGAGCGGCCCCACGGGCCGAGCGAGCACCGGTTCACCGGCGAGAAACCGCCCGAGGTCCTCCGCGAGGGCCTCCGCGGTCGCGTAGCGGTCCGTGGGCGACTTCTCGAGGCACCTCCCGACGATGGTCTCGAGATCGCGCGGCGCTTCGGGCGCGAAGCGCCGGAGCGGAGGGGGGTCCGCCGCGAGCACCCCCGCGAGCACCGCGAGCGGAGTCTCGCCCCCGAACGGGCGGGTCCCCGTGAGGCACTCGTAGAGGACGACCCCGCAGGACCAGAGGTCGGTCCGGCCGTCGAGAGCGCCGGGGCGACCCTCCGCCTGCTCGGGGGACATGTACTGCGGCGTCCCGAGCACGACCCCGGACCGCGAGAGGGCGCCCGACCCCCCGACCTCGCGCGCGAGACCGAAGTCCGCGAGGTGCGGCTCACCCTGGGGGTCGAGGAGGATGTTGCCGGGCTTCACGTCCCGGTGGATGACCCCGTTCGCGTGCGCGTGAGCGAGCGCGCGGGCGACCTTCTGGACGACCCGCGCCCCCTGCTCGGGCGAGAGCGGCTGCTCGGCGAGGATCGCCGAGAGGCTGCGTCCCGCGATCAGTTCCTCGACGATGTAGGCCTGGCCGTCGGCCTCACCCGCGGCGTGGACGGCGACGATCCCCGGGTGGCGGAGTCGCGCGCCCGTCCGGGCCTCGCGGAGGAATCGCGCCCGGACGTCCGGCGGCGCCCCCGGTTCGACGACCTTCACCGCCACGTCGCGCCCGAGCGCCGGGTCGTGCGCGCGGTAGACGATCCCCATGCCCCCGCGGCCCAGGACGCCGGAGAGGACGTAGGGACCGAGGCGCTGGCCGGGGGGGGCGGCGGCCGCGAGGCGGAGCGCGGGGCTCGAGAGGTCCGGGGGGGGCGACCCGGAGGGGAGGACGAGGGTCGAGCCCTCGTCCGGTTCCCCTCCGCTCCCCGATCTTGAGCCGGGCGTCGGGGTCGGTGGCTCCGGCCCTGCCCTCGTAGGCGGGACGGACACGCCCGCTACTTCTTCGCCGGGATCGTGAGCGGCTTCCCGACCACCCCGTCCACGCGGACGAGGCGCTTCTCGCCGCCGCGGGACTTCAGCTCCCCCACCCAGTAGGGGAGGAAGACGAGCGCGGTCCGGAGCACCTCGACATCGAACTTCCGCTTGGTCACGACCGCCGCCCGCTCCCCGTCCATCATCTCCTCGAAGACCTTGGCGTTCAGGTCCATTTCGCCGGGGCCCCGCTCCTCGAAGTCGCAGGCGTCATCCAAGTCCTGGAATTCGACGGGGTTCTCCTCGGTCGTGGGGACGGTGAAGAACCCGCGCTTCCTCTCGTACCCCCAGATCTCCTCGGAGACGGTGTCGAGGTAGATCGTCGCGACCGCCTCCTCGAGCCGCCTCCCGAGCCAGCCGCGCGCGACGCGGCCGCGGATGTGGACCTGCCAGATCGGGTGGTGACGGAGGACGAGCTTCCCGAGCGCCTCGTTCGCCCGCAGCCCGAAGAAGCTCCGCTGCGCCTCGTCCTCGGCGAGCGATCGGGCGCGCGCCTCGAGCACCTCGAGCCGGGCCACCGACACGAGGGTCGTGAGGCCGAGGTCGGGCCGGAGCGCGTAGTCGGCGTGCCAGGCGAGGAGGCCCGACTTGTCGTTCGCGGTCCTCACCCTCTTTTCGGCCACGAGGGCCTTGAGGATGCCCGAGATCTTCTTCTCGGGGAGCCCGGCGTCCTGGGCGAGCTCCCGGGGCCGCCGCGCCGCCTTGGCGCCCTTCATCGCCCCGAGGAGCCGCTCCGTGTCGGACATCATCTCCGTCCCGCGGGAGGTGAGCCGACCCTCGAGCCCGCCCGCCATGGCCTTCGCCCGCATCTCGGGCTTCGTCACCTGCTCGACGGCCTCCTCGTCGAGCGTCTTGTGCGCCGAGACGAGCCAGCGGACCTGGTAGGGGACCGGCCTCTCGAACTCGTCCGGGGAGAGCAGGAGGAACTCGCCCGCCGAGAGCGAGGGGAGCTTCCCCACCACCTCGTCGGCGTCCGTCGGCGCGAGCGACTTCACCACCCCCTCGACCTTCTTCACGTCCTGCTTCGTGAGGAGGCGCCCCAGGTTCCAGGTCGAGAACTGCGAGAGGGCCATGTAGTCCATGTCGCCCGGGTTCTGGGTCGCGGCGAGGCAGCCGATGCCGTACTTCCGGGCCTGCTTGAAGAGGAGCTTCAGGATGTCCTTGCAGGCGGGCTTCTTCACGGGCGGGAGGAAGGGGGCGATCTCGTCTATGTAGAAGAGCGCCTGCAGCTCCCGCGACGGGTGCGCGAGCATCCAGCGGTAGATCTCCTCGGCGAGGACGGAGACGAAGAACTCCTTCTCCTCCTGGCCGGGGAGCGAGTTCAGGTAGACGACCGAGATACGCGTCCGGCCCGGGAGCCCGCCGGCCTTCCCGAGGAGCGTGTCCACCGAGAGGGGCGCCCCCATCCCGAAGAGGAGCTTCGAGGCGCCGACGTCGAGGACCCGGAGCCGGCGCGCCACCTCGGCGGGCTGGCCGCCCGTCGCGACCGACCCGAACCGGGCCTTGAGCGAACCGTCCGGCTCCTCGAGCGCTTGGGCGAGCTCCCCCATCCCCCGCGGGCTCGAGTTCTCGACGTGGAAGCTCTCGAGCGCGAGGTCCACGAGCGCCGCGGCGGCCCGTCCCTCGTCGTTCCCCATGTCGAAGCCCACGAGCCCGGCGAGGCTCCCGGCGAGGAGGCTCCTCTCGCGGATCACCTCCTCAGGCCGGCCCCCCGCCGGCGGGGCGCGGAGCGGGTCGAGCGACACGGGCACCCCGCGCGTGCTCCCCGGGGTCCAGATCACGGTCTCCACCCTCTCGCGGAACTCGCGGATCACCTCTTCCGGGACGCCCTTCGCCCGCGCCCCCTCGGGGTCGGGGGGGCAGGCGAAGCTGGCGATGTCGCCCTGCGGGTCCACCGCGATCACCGGGATCCCGAGCCGCACCGCCTCCTCGACGATCACCTTGCAGGCGACGGTCTTGCCCGAGCCGGAGGAGCCGAGGCAGGCGACGTGACGGAGCAGCGTCTCCGGCTTCAGCCGGACTTCGCCGCTCCCGCCGCGGCCGAGGAGGAGTGACGCCGCCACGACCGGATTCTGCGTCCGGGCCCCGGCCGGGGGCAAGGGCCTTTCGGGACACCCGCGGAGTCGCTAGCCTATCCCCATTCCGCGGCCCGTCCGTCGGGGCGCGGGGGGTGCCCGTGACCGACCTCGTCCTCGTCAACCCGCCCTTCATCTTCTGGAAGGAGGACCTCCAGGGGATCCGGGCGGCGACGGACGCGACGCCGGCGCTCGGGCTCTACACCCTCGCTGCGGTCGCGCGGCAGGCCGGGCTCACGGTCTCGGTCCTCGAGATGCCCTACCGGCAGATGGGCTACGAGGAGGCCGTGGACTGCATCCTGCGGCAGGAGCCGCGCTGGGTCGGGCTCTCGGCCGCGACGATCGCGATCCACAACGCCGCGAAGATCGCCGAGATGCTCAAGGCCCGCCGGCCCGACCTGCCGCTGATCATCGGCGGGCCGCACGTGACCGCCGTGCCCGAGGACACGATGCGGCGCTTCCCGCAGTTCGACCTCGGGATGGTGGGCGAGGCCGAGGACACGCTGCTCCCCGCCCTCGACGCCCTCGAGGGGGGGCGGCCGCTCTCGCAGGTGGGCGGGGCCCTCTACCGCGCGAACGGCATCGTCCAGAAGAACCCGCGCGCGAAGCCGATCGTGGACATGGACCGGATCCCGTTCCCCGCCTGGGACCTCCTGCCCAACTTCCCGCGCGGCTACTCGGCGCCGGTCTTCAACTTCCGGCGCCTCCCGGTCGCGGCCATGGTCACGAGCCGGGGCTGCCCGTTCACCTGCACCTTCTGCGACACGGCGGTCTTCGGCCAGCGCGTGCGCGGGTTCTCGGCCGACTACGTCCTCGAGGCCGTGGACCAGCTCGTGCGCCGGTACGGCGTCCGCCACGTGCTCTTCTTCGACGACCTCTTCCCGGCGCTCCGGTCGCGCTGCATCGAGATCTGCGAGAAGCTGATCGCGGCCGGCTCGCCCGTCTCGTGGTCCTGCAACGCACGGGTCACCTCGATGACGCCGGACCTCGCGAAGCTCATGGCGCGGGCCGGTTGCTGGCAGATGGCCTTCGGGATCGAGAGCGGCTCGCAGAGGATCCTCGACCTCATAGACAAGCGGACCACGATCGAGGCGATCGAGAACGCGGTCCGGTGGACGAAGGCGGCCGGGATCCGGGTGAAGGGCCTCTTCATCCTCGGCCACCCCTCCGAGACCCGCGAGGAGATGGAGCAGACCCTTCAGCTCGCGATGCGCTTGAAACTCGATCTCTTCCAGATCACGAAGTTCACCCCGCTCCCGGGGTCGCCGATCTACCCGCGGGCCCGTGACTACGGCGAGTTCGACGACGACTGGA
>JAKEIC010000045.1 GCA_022614695.1 Planctomycetales bacterium
CGGCGGAGCCCTTCGACATCGCGCTCCGCTGGGACTTCCCGCCCCCTCGCGGGGCGACGGTCGTCGTGGATCTGGGGCTCACGTGGGAGATCCAATCCGAGCGGGGCAGCTTGATCGAGAATCTCGCGAGGACCCGCCGGATCCGGCAGCCCCCGTATCGGGAGCCCGTGTGCGCGAGGAGCGTGTCGGCCTACTCGCCCGGTCGCCGCCAGTGGGTGCCCATCGGGCCCGTCGGCAAGGAGGGCGACGTCCGCATCGAGGACATGCACGAGTTCCTCGTCCCGGGGATGGAGATCCGGCTCCGTATCCTCCCCACGGACCAGCCCGAGTGGTTGGAGATCGTCCAGGCCGCCAACGTCATCGTGAACTCGCCGTGGTTGCAGCAGCTCTCCCGGTTCCGCCTCCTCGAGGTCTCCGTCCCCTCCGTCCGCGTCCTCCCGCCGGGGACCGGGGGCGAGGCGGGCAAGTGAGCGTCCGCCTCCGCGACCTCCGGAAGCACTACGCGGGCCAGAAGGCCCTCGACGGGGTGACGGCCGAGATCCCGGCCGGGGAGGTCTGCGGGCTCGTCGGGCCGAACGGCGCCGGCAAGAGCACGCTGCTCAAGATCCTCGCGACCCTCGTGCGGCCGGACGCGGGGTCGGCCGAGGTCGCCGGCGCCGACGTCCGCCGCCAGCCCGACCTCGTCCGCGCGCGGATCGGCTACCTTCCGGAGAGCTTCGGGGTCTACGAGGGGATGGACGTGGAGGAGTACCTCGAGTTCTTCGCGCTCGCGTACCGGATCCCCAAAGGCAGGCGCCGCGCGCTCATCGGGGACCTGCTCTCGCTCGTGGACCTCACGAGCAAGCGCGACGCCGACGTCGCCTCGCTCTCGCGCGGGATGCGGCAGCGCCTCGGGCTCGCCCGGGCGCTCGTCCACGACCCGCCCGTGCTGCTCTTGGACGAGCCGACCTCGGGGCTCGACCCGCGCGCGCGGCTCGAGTTCGGGGCTCTGGTCCGCGAGCTGCGCTCGCTCAAGAAGACGGTCCTCGTCTCGAGCCACCTCCTCGAGGACCTCGCCGAGTTCTGCACGACGGTGATCGTGCTCGAGAAGGGGAAGCTCGTCGCGTCGGGGCCGCTCGGCGGGCTCGCGCCGACGGACGGCCGGCGGCCGGTGGAGGTCGAGGTGCTCGAGCGCGGGAAGGACGCCGAGGCGCTTCTCGCGGGGGAGCCCGCCGTCCGAGGGCTCGAGCGGGACGACGGCCGGCTCCGCTTCGAGGTGGACGGCGGCCCCGAGGAGGTCGCGCGCGTCCACCAGAAGCTCGCGGCCGCCGTCCCCCTCCTCTGGTTCCGCGAGCGCGGCGACCGGCTGCTCGAGGCGTTCCTCCGGCACACGAAGGGGGAAGTCTCGTGACCGGCCTCGTCCGCGCCGAATGCCTGCGGATGCTGCGCGCGCCGGCGGCGGCGCGGGCGGCGGTGTACGGGACGACGGCGCTCGCGTGCGTGCTCTGGTTCGCCTGGCCGACCGGAGCGACGCCGGCCGGGGCGCGGGCGTACGTCTCCGGACAGGTGCTCGCGATCCTCCTCGCCGCGCAGGTCGTGGCGGTCGGCATCATCGCGCCGGTCCTCGGCGCGGGGACCGTCGCCGGGGAGCGGGAGAGGAAGACCCTCGACCTCCTGCGCACGGTCCCGATCGGGCGGGGCACCCTCGTCGCCGGGAAGATCGCCGCGACGGCGGCTTTGGTCGTCTTCCTCGTGGCGGCGGCGCTCCCGCTCTGGGGAGCGTGTCTCCTCCTCGGGGCGGTCCGGCCGGAGCAGGTCGCCGGCGGCGCACTCGTGCTGCTCGGGGAGGCTCTCGCGTTCTCGGCGGCAGGCGTCTGGGCCTCGGTGCGGATGCGGCGCACCCTCGGCGCCGCGCTCGTCGGGATGGCGGTCGCCTCGCCCGGGGTGATCGCCTCGGTCGCGGCGGCCGCGAGCGTCGCCGGGCCGACCGGGCAGGCGATCGCGACGGGCGCGGTCTGGCTCGCCCTGGGCGCCGGGATCGCGGTCTGGTTCGCAGGACTCGCGGCGGCCCGGCTCCGGCGTCCCGTCGAGGAGGCGGTGCCCCGGACTCCTCGGTTCGAAGAGGAGGGCGAGCAGGCTCGCGTGGCGCGCGCGATCGTGGGGCTCCGGCACGACCGGTTCCCGGACCGGCTCCTCCTCAGTCCCGCGCGCGGGTGGCGGCCCGGGCGCGGGTGGCCGGAAGAGGGGAACGCCTTCTTCCACCGGGAGACGACGGCGGACGTCTCGGGCGCGGGGGGAGCGGCGATCCGGTTCACTCTCTTCGCCGGGTTCCTGCTGGTCCTCCCCCTCACCTGCGGAGTCGCCCGCACGCCCGAGGGCTGGATCGCGGCGCTCATCGGCACCGCGGGTGCCCTCGGGGCCGCAGCCGCGGCGGCGCAGGCGCTCCCCTCGGAGCGCGACCGGAAGACCCTCGACCTCCTTCGAGTGGTCCCCCGGTCCGACCGCGACGTCCCGTGGGGGAAGGCGCTCGCGGCGGCGCGGCTGGGGGTCGGCCTCTCGCTCTGCCTCACCCTCGTGGCCCTCCCCGCGCTCATCCTGCACGGGCTCCTCCTTTCGCTGAAGTTCCCGGGTGCGGGCTCGGCGTTGGCGCTCGGAGCCGAGGCGGCGATCGCCGCGGCGTGCGTCCTCTCGGGGCTGGGCGCGGGCGTCCTCGCGGGCGCGGTCTTCCGCAGCTCGGGGGCGGCACTCGTGGCGGCGTTCGCGATGCTCGGCGGACTGCTCCTCGCGCCGCTCGTCGGGGCGGCGTTCCTGCCGTTCCTCGGCACGGAGGGACGCGCGATCGCGAACTTCCTTGCGCTCCTCTCGCCCTACCGGGCCATCGGCTCCTCGTACCCGGGCTCCTGGCGCTTCGGCGACGCGGACCTCCGCCTCGACGTCGCCGGCCTCCTCTCGTGCGCGCTCGTGCTCGGAGGCGCCGGCCTCGCGATGGTCGTCTCGGGACTCGCCGTCGCGCGCCGCAGGCTGGCGGGATGAGCGTCCGCGCAGCCATCGCGGCGGGCGTGCTCCTGGCCTCGGCCGGCGGGGCAGGGGCGCAGGACCGGGCGCCGGCCGGGCCTTCGGTCCGCCTCCGGATCGGCGGGCAGCCCGTCGGGAGGGTATTCCGGCCGGGGGCGCCACTCCCGATCGCGCTGCAACTCTCGGCCCCGCCGGGGCGCGGGGTCGCGGGGCGCGTGGCGGTCGTCCGGCTGGCGGCGAAGGAGCTGCCGGGCGAGGAGATCCTCTTCGAGGCGGACGTGGACCTCCCCCCCGCCGGGACGAGGCTCGTCCGAGGGCTGGGGCTCCCGCTCCCGGCGAAGGCGCGGGCGCTCGAGGCGCGGTGGGAGGAGGGCGGGGCCGGCGGGCCTGTCGTCGCTCGGGACTCGATCCCGAACCTCGCGCCGCTTGGGGCGGCGCAGGCGTGGGTGCTCGTGCTCGGAGGAGACGCGACCGTCGCGGCGTCGCTCGTCGCGCGGAAGCCGCCGGATGCCGAGGACGACTGGGCACCCCCCTGGATCGTCTCGGCGGCACGGGCGGACCTCCTCCCGCGCGCCGTGAACGCGCTCGCGGCGGCGGACCTCATCGTGATTGCGGGCGGCTTCGAGGACTCCGCACATCCGGGGCCCGACGCGGCGGACCTCTCGCCGGTCCTCCACGCCTTCGTCGGCTCGGGCGGCTCGCTCCTCGTGGGGGGCGGGGATGCGGGGCTCGCGGCGGCGGGGCCGGTCCTGGGGCTCCTTCCAGTGCAGCCCTCCGGGACGGCGCCGGGCGACATCGCCCCGATCGTCGAGATGTTCGCGCCGAGGGCCGAGACGGAGACCCTCCCGCTCCTCCGCGCGCGGCTCCGGGACGGGACGGCTCTCGCCCTCTCGTCGGACGGCGCTCCGCTCGCGGCGACGGCATCCCGCGGTCTCGGCGACGTGACATGGCTCGCGTGCGGGCTCGCGGACGCGGGCGTCCGGAAGGCCGGCCTCGCGCGCGACCTCGCCGCGCTCATCTTGGCGAGATCCGGGCGGGCGAGGGCCCCGTCGGAGGACCCGGCCGCCGGGTCCGCGGCGCGCTGCCCCGTGCTCTCCCGCACGGGCCCGGCGCGCACGCGCACCGAGGTGGGCGTCTGCCAGAAG
>JAKEIC010000046.1 GCA_022614695.1 Planctomycetales bacterium
AGAGTCGCCTCGTCGGACGCGGAGGGCCAGCGGGCGGCCGGCGTCCCCTTCGGCTCGTCGGCGGACTCCGCGGACTCGCCCGCCGGCGGCGGGGCGAGCCACTCGAGCCGGTGCACGGCGAGGTGGCGCTCCCAGAGGGAGAGGCTCCGGTCCTCCCAGGGCCAGAGCTTGCGGCGCGCCTTGGACTCGGGGCTG
Source organism: Planctomycetales bacterium (assembly GCA_022614695.1). Classification (GTDB taxonomy): domain Bacteria; phylum Planctomycetota; class JAKEIC01; order JAKEIC01; family JAKEIC01; genus JAKEIC01. Next base: position 196 of record JAKEIC010000046.1, read on the forward strand.
GGCGCGGGGACAGGGAAGCCCACCCCCGGCATCCGGGACCGGCCCGGCCGCACCTTGCCGCCCGGGTTCGTGATCCCGGTCGCGGAGGGACCCGGGTTGTTCGTCCGCGTGACCGTGCTCGTCTGGCTGGCGGGCTCCGAGACGGCCCGCGTCCCGCCGGCCGGCCCCGTCTCGGTCACGGGTGCGCTCCCGCACCCGATCGGCGTGAGCGCCGCGAAGACGAGAGCGCCCGCGGGGAATCTCTTCATTCCGTAAACCTCGCGCGGGAGGGGGATCCCGGAGGAGTCGCGGATTCTCGCCCGCCCCCTGGACGGGGTCAAGCGCTCGGGCGGGGGACGTGACCCGGCGGTGACGCGGCGCGGCGGGATGGCGTACACTGGTGCCGTCCGCGTCGAGCGACGCGGGCGCCGGGGGGTCGCCGTTGGAATCGTCCGGCGACCTTCGGGGATTGGCGCCGAACGGTTCAAGGGGGCGAACAGGCTTCGACCGGACGAATCGGGACGGGGGTGGCGCGCCGAAGTTGCTCGGAGGCTTCGTTAAAACCGAGCACCACTTTACGTGCGACTCACAATTTCGCACTGGCTGCGTAAACGCTAGCCACGTCCGCCGGGTCTAGCCTACGAGGCCTGGATGGACGCCATCAGTGGGCTGGCCGGGAGGGTCGGCGCGGTGCCCTCCCGGCGAGACAACAGCCGCGCTGGCCCGCGGGGGATCCTGGCCGCTGGAGCCCCTGAAGGCGAGATCAATCAACGGCCTACGCGCGTAGAGGCCCCTGTCACGCCGCGCCGGGACGCGGGTTCGATTCCCGCCGCCTCCACCAGCGTTCGGGCCCCGCAGGGGGCCCGAACGCAAAGGTGGAGAGCGCGCCGAAGCCTCGGCGCGCCCGCCGGGCGCACCCCGGCGGAAGGCGCCGGCGAAGGCGGGCCTCGGTGTGGGCTCCTACCGGCCCCCGGCGGCCCGGGACTGCCCGGCGCGGGCGAGGCACTCCTCCCGCAGCGCCCGGATCTCAGGCCCCTCGGGGTGCGCGGGCGAGACTTCCAGGAACTCGGCGAGGACGCGGGCGGCCTCGCCCCACCGGCCCTGCTCGGCGCGGACGCGTCCGAGGTTCCCGAGCGTGTCGCCGTCGCGCGGCTCCAGGCGAAGGGCCTGCGTGAAGTCCTCGACGGCCCCGTCGAGGTCGCCCAGGTTCCAGCGGACGACCCCCCGGTTGTTCCAGCCCTGGGTCCGCTCCGGCCAGATCCGGAGGATGGTGTCGTAGTCCCCCCGCGCGCCCTCGAGGTCCCCCCTCTCCCTCCGGGCGAGCGCCCGGTTGTTCCAGGCCCAGGCGTGGCGGGGCTCCCGCTCGATGGCGGCCGTGTAGTCCGCGATCGCGCGATCGGGGTCGCCAAGCGCCCGCCAGGCGTTGCCCCGGTGATAGATCGTCTCCACGTGTCCGGGCCGCAGCTCGAGCGACGCCGTGTAGTCCCGCACGGCGGCCTCGGGGTCCCCCAGGTCCAGGTGCACGTTCCCGCGGTTCCCGAGGGCGTCCGCGTAGTCCGGCCTCGCGCGGAGGGCGCCGTCCAGGTCCTCCAGGGCCCCCCGTAGGTCCTGGCTCGCGCGCCGCAGGCCCGCCCGGTTGTTCCGGGCCGTCGCGTAGTCGGGCCGGAGCCGGATCGCCTCGTCGAGGTCCTCGACCGCGCCCCCGGCGTCGCCTCGTCTCCGCCGGGCGGCCGCGCGATTCACGCGGATCTCCGGCCGGTCCGGGGCGATGCGGACGGCCTCGTCGAGATCCTGCAGCTCTCCCGGGGCGTCCCCGAGCTTCCCACGGGACTCCGCGCGGAGGACCCGCATCCACGCGAAGGGGATCGGGCCCTCGAGGGCCTGGGTGAACTCCCGGACCGCGACCGAAGGGTTGCCGGACGGGTCCTTCCCCTCGGCGAACCCGCGCAGGAGCGCCGCCTCCCATCCCGGGAGGGCGGCGAGCACGGCCCGCGCCGACGACCACTTCTTCTCGAGCACGGCGATCGCGCCCCTCGCGAGCGTCGCCTCGGGCCCGGAGCCGTCCCTGACCTTCTCAAAGTGCTCGATCGTGTGGGGGCGCCCGAGCTGCCACTCGTCGCTGTGGAACAGCGACTCGAGGCCGATGTAGAGCCGCGCGGCCCGCGCGAGCTCGTGGTCGGGCGGGACGCGCTCCCATTCCTCGGCCGCGGCGTCGCCGCGCCCGAGTGCCCAGAGGAGGAGCCCCATCTCGAGCCGCCACTCGGCGCGTCCGGGCTCGAGCCGGAGCGCCTCACCGAGGAGCCGCGCCGCCTCGGCCGCGTCGCGCTCGCGGACGCGACGCGCGCGCGCCGCGAGCGGCTCGCCCGGCGACTCCCCGGGGGTCGGGGCGGCCGCCGGCGCCCTCCCCCCCGCGGGGGGGAGGGCGAGCGAGAGCCCCCACGCCGCTTCCGCGAGGAGCGCCCCGGCGATCGAAAGGGGGATCCACGGCCGGCGCGGGAGCCGGGCCCGCGGGCGCTCTCCCCGCAGGACCCGGTCGAGGTCCTCGCGGAGGGCGCGCGCGTCCGGCGGGCGGCGGGAGGAGCCCTTCTGGAGACACGCCGCGACGACGCGGACGAGGCCGGCCGGGACATCCGGCCGGAGGAGCGAGAGGTCGGGAGGGTCTTGCGTGAGCACGCCGGCGATCAGCCCGGCCGGGGTCTCGCCCTCGAACGGCGGCCGTGTCGCCAGGATCTCGAAGAGGACGCAGCCGAGGCTCCAGACATCGGTGGCCGGGGCGAGCGCCGCGACCTCTCCGCGGGCCTGTTCGGGACTCATGTAGGCCGGGGTCCCGAGCGCCTGGCCGGTGCGGGTGAGCTTGCTCCCCGTCGCGACGGACTTGGCAAGGCCGAAGTCGGCGAGGAAGCAGTCCATGGCCCGTGGTCCTCCCTACCGTGGCCGGGACGCGGCTTCGGGCAGTCCCTCGGGCCGGGGCTCGCACCCGGCGAGGGACTGGCGGATGCCGGGGACCCACGCGTGGGCCGGCGCCAGGCGGAGGAACTCCCGGTAAGCCTCGGCCGCCCCACGAGGGTCGCCGAGGGCCCGGCGCGCGTTGCCGAGGTTCGCGTGCAGCTCGGGGATCCGGGGATCGGAGCGGAGGGCCGCCTCGTAGTCGGCGATCGCGCCCTCCAGGTCGCCGGCCGACTGCTTGGCGAACCCGCGGTTATTGAGCGCCACGGGCCAGCCCGGACGCAGCTCGAGCGCGGCGGTCGCGTCGGCGATCGCCCCCTCCACGTCGCCCCGGTCGTGCCGGAGGTCCCCGCGGTTCACGAGCGCCTCGGGATAGGCCGGCCGCGCGCGGACCGCGGCCTCGAAGTCGGCGAGCGCGCCCTCGGCGTCGCCGAGACGCCGGCGCGCCAGGCCGCGCGTGTGGAGCGCCTCGGGGTGAGCCGGCCGGCGTTCGAGGGCGGCCGTCGCGTCCTCGGGAGCCCCCCGCGCGTCCCCCGCGTCGAGACGCGCGATAGCCCGGTTGCTGTAGGCCACGGCGGACCTCGGGTCGAGCCGGATCACCTCGCTCGCATCCTCGACGGCCCCGGCGTGTTCCCCCAGCCGCCGCCGGGCCTCTCCGCGCGTCGTGAGGGCCCAGGGGTCTCCCGGGCGGGCCGCGAGGGCCGCCTCGGTGTCGGCGATTGCCCCGCGCGGGTCCCCCTGGATCATCCGGAGGTCCGCGCGGCACACGAGGGCCACCGGGTCCTCGGGAGCGAGGCGCAGGGCCTCGTCGTAGTCCCCGAGGGCGCCGTCGAGGTCCCCGAGGCGCTCCCGGGCCCGGCCCCGGTTCACCCGCGCGGCCGCGAGCCCCGGGCTGCCGCGCAGGGCCCGCTCGCTGTCCTCGAGCGCCCCCGCGACGTCGCCGCGGGCCAGCCGGATGCTCGCGCGGTTGGTGAGCGCCTCGGGCAGGTCCGGCACCAGCCGCAGGGCGGCCTCGTTGTCGGCGAGGGCGCCGTCCGCGTCTCCCCGATTGAGCTTGCAGACGGCCCGATCCACCAGGACCTTGTGGTTCCCGGGGGAACGCGCGACGGCCTCGTCCCAGTCGGCGAGAGCCCCCGCAGCGTCGCCCAGCGCCGCTCGGGCGGTGGCCCGGTTCTCGAGGGCCGCCACGGATCCCGGCCGGATCCGGAGCGCAGCCGTCTCGTCCTCGAGCGCCCCGTTCCAGTCGCCGAGGAGGACGCGAGCGTGGCCCCGCTCCATGTGGATCATGCCGAGGGGAGGGCCCTTGGCCAGCGCGGCCGTGAAGAGGGCGACGGCGCTCTCCTGGTCCTCGCGCGCCGACTCCCCGTAGTGGTGGCGCAGCAGCGCGCGCACGAGGAGCGCCTCCCAGCCATCCCCGGCGGCGGCGAGGTCCCTCTCCGCCTCCTCCCTCCGGCGGTCGGTCCAGGCGAGGATCCCGCGGGCGAGGGCGCCGCGCTCCCCGGGCAGTTGTCGTCCGGCGGTGGCGAGGTCCTCGCGCGGGTTCTCGAATGTCGTCGCGCCCTCCTGGACGGCGAGCCAGCGCGTGAGCCCCCGGCCGAACCGGGCCTCGGCCGATCGCGGGTCGGCGGCGAGGAGGGCGTCGAACTCGGCCTCCGCGGCGGGGTAGTCCCCCGCCTCCCGCAGGCACTCGGCCCGCTCGAGCCGGAGCGCCCGGTCCTCGCCCCCCTCGCGGAGAGCGCGCGCGAGCCCCGCGGCCGCCTCCGCAGGCGCGTGGGGACGGGCCGCCCGCGCGCTTCACATCGGAAATACGCCTGTCTCTTGGG
>JAKEIC010000047.1 GCA_022614695.1 Planctomycetales bacterium
CCTCGAGGCCTCGGCCGTGGACAGGCCGCGGGCGTTCGGGGACGCGGTCCGGGCGTACCTCGACTCGCTGCCGGACCGGGATGCGCAATTCGAGGCCGCCCGGCGCGGTCTCCTCCGCCTGCAGGGCGCGGCCGCGCGGGCCGCTCTCTCCGAGGTCGCCCGCGCCGCTGCCGACGCGCGCGGGAGCCGGGCCGACCGCCTCCGGCGGCTCGCTCGGGCCCTGCGGGCGGCGACCGAGGGGGAGGCTTTCTAGTGAGCCGCCCCGACCTCAAGGGCTGGCTCGAGGACCCCGAGGGGATCGCGCTGCGCGTGGACTCGGCCGACGTGGGGCTCCTGCGCGCGCTCCTCGGCCGCGAGCGGCTCTCGGTCCCGGAAGGGGTCGTCGCCTGGGTCGAGCGCCCCGACGGCTCGGCCCGCCGGGCCCGCGCGGGCGACGAGGAGGAGGGGCCGTTCGTCGCGGTGCTGGTGAAGGACCGGCGCGTCCCGGTCGCTCTCGAGGCGCCGGAGCTGCGCACGCGCGAGGACTTCCCGGCCGGGGCGGCGCTCGAGGTCCACGTGGCGGTGGACACCGTGTCGCCGGAGGGGCTCCGCGACTTCTCGCGCCACCTCTTCGCGAGCGGACCGGCCTTCACGCGCCGCGACCTGGCGCTCTTCCTCGGGCCCCCGGTCGAGGCGGCGCTCGCCGCGCTCTCCGCGGAGACGCCGGCCGCCGACCTCTGCCGCGGCGACCCCTCCGAGCGCTTCGAGCGGGAGCTGCGCGGGCGCCTGCGCCGGGTCCTCTTCGAGGGAGGCCTCGAGCTGCTCGCGGTGAGGAACGCCTCGGTCCGCTGCGAGGAGTGGGAGCGCATCCGGTCGGAGAAGGTGGACGCCGCCGTCGAGGAGGAGCGGGAGCGGCACCGGCGCGTCCTCCGCGAGGCGTGGGTGAAGGAGCAGAAGAACCAGGCCCTCACGCGGGGCGAGCTCGCGGACTTCTACAGGGCCCTCGAGCACGAGCAGGTGCTCAAGCGACTCGACTGGGAGAAGGAGAAGGCGGCGCGGGAGCGGGAGCTGGCGTCGCTGCGAGCCCAGCTCGACGGGGAGCGGAGCCGGGGGGAGCTGCGGAAGGTGGAGGACTTCCTCTCGGTCCTGGACCGCGCGGGGGTCCGGGACGTCTTCGAGCGGTACATGGACCTGCTCGCCGGCCGGGGCCGGGCGCGGCGTCGGGCGACCGAGGCGGGGCTTCCCGAGGGGCTCACGGACGGGAAGACCCGGAGGATCCTGGCGGCCACCGGGCCCGCGTTGCTCGCCTACGACCCGGGGGACCCCGACGGCTCCGGGCCTCGGGAGACCCACGACCTCTCGGGCGCTCGGGTCGGCGCGGCCCGGTCGGTGCGGCTCCTCGAGACGCCGGAGGGGCCGCTCGCGGTCGCGGGGGCCCAGCGCGGAGTGGTCCTCGTGCCTCTGCGCGGGGGAGCGCCCCGCGCGCTACCGTTCCCGGACGGCCCGGATGGCGCGGGCGGGCCAGGCGGGCCTGTCGGGCCCGTCGTCAGAGGCGGGGTGAACGCGGCCGCCCTCGCAGGGACGTCGCTCGTGGCGACCCACTCCGAGGTGGGCGTCGTCCGCTGGGACCTCTCGGACCCGCGCGCCCGCGGCGAGAGGGTGCTCGCACCGGTGACGGACGGCGCCCGGACGGTGCGCGGAGCTCAGGTCGTGGGGGAGACGCTCTACCTCGCCGTCGCCGACCGCGTCCTGGCCTACGTCGCCGCCGTCTTCCCGGGGGGGACGGTCACGGCCTACCCGGCCGGGGCCCCGGTGACGGCGCTCGTCGCCACGCGCCGCCACGTCTTCGCGGGGACCGCTGACGGCCGGATCCTCCGCTTCCCGGTGGGCGAGCCCGACCGGGGCGAGCCCGAGCTCGCCCGGCGCGAGAGCCCCGTCACGATGCTCCGGCCCGCCTTCGTGAACGGCGAGCCCTCGCTGCTCGTCGCCTGGGCCGGGTACGGCGTGGTCGCGAAGGCGCTCGACTCGGACGTCGAGACCCCCTTCCACGCCGAGTCGCCGATCCGGTGGACCGACGGGGGATCCGACGTGATCGCGGGGGTGACCTGCGAGGGGCGCGCCCTCCACCTGTGGGAGCCCTCGCGGCCGAAGGCCCGCTGGAAGCGGCTCGCGTCCCCGCATCGGATCGCGGACCTGTGGATGTGGCGGGAGGGGGCGAGCGCATGACGACGCGCGCTCCCCGGGCCGGCGACCGCTACGGCGAGTGGGTGCTCGAGGAGCGCCTGGGCGGGGGTTCCCACGGCGAGGTGTGGCGCGCGCGCCACCGCGTGCTGCCTCAGGCCGCGGCCCTGAAGGTCGCCTCGGACCCCGACGCGGCCCGGAGGCTCCGCGAGGCCGCGGCCGCGCAGCGCCGCGTCGAGGACCCGCGGATCGTGCGGACCCTGGGGCTCGACCTCGCCCACGAGCCGCCCTACCTGGCGATGGAGTTCACCGCGGGCGAGTCGCTCCGGGCGCGGCTCCGGCGGGAAGGGGCGCTCCCCCCCGAGACGGCGGCCTCGGTCGCCGCGGAGGTCTGCCACGGGCTCGCCGCCGTCCACCGCGCCGGCCTCGCGCACGGGGCGCTGCGGCCGGAGAACGTGCTCCTCGGCTCCGACGGGCGGGTGAGGCTCGTGGACCTCGGCGAGCGCGACCCCGCCCCCGCGGAAGGCGAGGCGACGATCTCGGACTCCCTCGACGAGGAGGGGGCCCGGCGTCTGCGAGCCCTCGACTACGTCGCGCCCGAGGTGCGGGGGGGAGCCGCCCCCGACCCGGGCGCCGACCTCTACGCGGCCGGCGTGATCCTCTTCGAGATGCTGGTGGGGGACGCGCCCCACGGGAACGAGGCCCCGAGCGAGGCGGGCCGGGGAGTCCCCGCCGCCTTCGACGGCGTGGTGGCGAAGTCGTACGCCCGCCGCGAGGCGCGCTACCCCTCGGCTGCGGCGATGGCCGAGGCCCTCCGGCAGATCCCCGCGCGTCCGCGCCGCGGGGCGGGGCTGCCGACGCCCGAGCCGGTCGCCCCCGGGATCCGGTTCGGGGCCGCCGTGGCCCGATGCGCCCGGTGCGGCCGGCGCAATCCTGTCGGGAACCGCTTCTGCATCGGGTGCGGGACGCCGATCGGCTCGGCGGGAGGGGGCCGATGATCCGAATCGCCCTCGGACTGGTCGGCGCGGCCGTGGTCGCCGTGCTGGGCTACCTAGGCTACCGGCTCCTCGCGGGCGGGCCGGAGCCGCCGAAGCTGCCTGCGCTCGAGAGGCTCCTCGCGGACCGGGCCGTCGCGGCCGCCGTCGCGAGCCTCGAGATCCCCAAGGACCTCGACACGGTCGCGCTCCCGCCGCTCGAGGGCCCGCTCGGCCCCGAGGTGACGAAGATCCTCCGGGCGCGGCTCGACGAGGCCGGCCGTGTGAAGCTCACCGAGGCCGCCTCGCTCAAGAAGGACCACCCCGGCCTCTCGCGGTTCATTGACGGGGTCTTCGGCGGGGCGGCGGGCCGCTGGGCCGACAAGGCATGGAAGGACGCGGGAGTCCACGCGTTCCTGCGCGGGGACGCGACGTTCGCGGACCGGGACGGCCAGACGGTCCTCACCGTCTCGCTCCGCCTCGAGGACAGCGCCTCGGGCGAGGTCGTGGCGCGCGCCGAGAGGGCCGAGGCGATCCGGCGGAGCCTCCTCGACCTCGACTACTACCGTCTCGCGGTCGGGGGCGTCGGCGGGGGCTGGCGGCTCCTCCTCTGGCTCGCCCTCACGCTCGGGCTTCCGCTGGCCACCTACCCGGTTGCGAAGCGGCTCCTCGAGAGGGAGAAGAACGCCGTGAACGTCGCCACCTGGCTCGGCTACACGGGCGCCGACGTGGGAGCCGCCCTCGCCCTCACCGGCTTCGAGACCCCGGGCTTCCTCGGGACCGTGATGCTCCTCCTCGCCCTCGGCCTCTCGCTCTTCTACAACTACGGGATCCTGACGGAGATCGAGGATCTCCGGAGGTAGACTCGGGACGCCGTGCGCGCACTCTCTCTCCTCGTCGTGGCCGCCTTGTTCCCTCCCCCGGCACTCGTGGGTTCGCCGTACCGGATCGCCGACCCTGCGGCCCCGCAGCGGGTGGACTGGCTCGTGGTCGCAGGGGACTCCTTCGCCGACCGGCTCGACGCCCTCGCGGCGCACCGGGAGAAGCAGGGGCTCCGGCCCGGGATCGTCTCGATGACGGATCTCCGCGCGAAGTTCCCCGGGGTCCGCGAGTTCGTCGCCCACGCCGTCGAGAGCTGGGAGAAGCCCGCGCCGAAGTACCTCCTGCTCGCGGGGGACGTGGAGGCCGTCCCCGCCGTGGTCCGGCCCGGCGCCGGCCGCGGGTTCCAGTCCGAGGCGGACCTCGCGACCGACTTCGACTATGCCTGTCCCGCGGCCGAGCTCGAGCCGGCGCTCCACGTCGGGCGGCTCCCCTGCGACACGCCCGAGGAACTGGACGCGATGATCCGGAAGATCCTCGACTACGAGACGACGGTGAAGCCCGGCGCCTGGCAGAAGAAGGTCGCCTTCGTCGTCGGCGAGGCCGGCTTCGGGCCGGAGCTCGACGCCTTCATCGAGAAGCAGTTCATCCAGATCGTGGGCGGCGGGCTCCCCGCCGCCTACGACATCGAGGTGGCCTACGCGAGCCCCCGCTCTCCCTACTGCCCCTTCCCGCCCAAGTTCGACGAGAACGCCGTTCGGCTCCTGAACGAGGGGTCTCTCTTCTACGTGTTCGTCGGCCACGGGTCGCGGAGCGGCGTGGACAGGATCCGGTGGCGGCAGAAGAGCTACGACATCCTGAACGAGGCCCACGCGGGGAAGGTCGAGACGAAGAACGGCCTCCCGATCATGGTCGTGATCGCGTGCAGCACGGGCCACTACGACCACGAGGGCGACTGCGTGGGCGAGGTGTTCCTCAAGCGCCCGAGGGGCCCGGTCGCGTTCCTCGGGGGCTCCCGCGTGACTCAGCCCTACGCGAACGGGCTCATCGGAAAGGCCCTCGTGGACCAGAGCTTCGGGGACGCCCCATCGGCAAGGACGCTCGGCGAGGCCGTCACCCGCGCGAAGAAGCAGGTCCTCGCGCACGGCGCGACCCCCTTCCACCAGCAGGCCGACTTCATGGCCGCGATGGTCCAGGGGAAGGAGGCGCTCGAGCCGATGCGGCGCGACGTGGTCCGCCACTACAACCTGCTCGGGGACCCGGCCCTCGTCCTCCGGAAGCCCGAGCCCTCGATCCGGATCTCGGTGAAGGGGAACGTCGCGACGATCGAGGCTGCGGCGCCCGAGGTGGCTCTCACGCTCGAGTGCGCGCGCGAGAAGTCGGCGAGGCCCCTCCCGCCGGCCGACGAGGCGGCTCCCGATTTCGAGAGGAAGGTCGTCGAGCGCTACCGCGTCGCGAACGACCGCGTTATGAAGTCGTGGAAGGTCCGCCTCGCCGGAGGCCGGGCGACCCAGAAGATCGAACTGCCGAAGGCGCCCGGGAAGTACTGGCTCAAGGCCTACGCCCCCGGCGCGATCGGCTCGGCCGAGGTCGAGGTGGAATCGGACTAGCGAGTGTCCCCCGGCGCAGGGGGGCACGCGCAGGGCGTCGCCCGGCATCGGGGACATCCGTCGCCGTAGCGGCGCCAGGCGGCGGCGGCGAGGTCCACGCCGGAGAGGGTCGCGAGCGAGCAGAGCCAGGCGAGGACGTCGGCGAACTCCTTCTCGCGCTCGGCGGGGCCCTCGCGGACGAGAGCGCGGGAGAGCTCCCCCACCTCCTCGGTGAACCACATGAAGTTCCGGGGGATCCCGCGGCGCCCGTCCCGCTCGCCGAAGATCGCCTGGATGCGGCTCTGGAAGTCGCCGAGCGAGGCGGACGCTTCGGGAGCGGGAGCGGCAGGGGCGGGCGGCATCTCGGGCTCGAGGTCCACGTGCAGGGCGTCCGCCAGCCGGTTGATGTGGTTGAAGTAGCCGATCACGTGGGTCGCCTCGAAGATCGCGGTGTCCGAGAAGCCGTGGCGCCGGAGGCCCTCGACGTCCTCGTCGGCGACCGTCCACGGGGCGCGGGTGACCTTCACGGCGTAGTCGCAGAGCGCGCGCGTCGGCGCATCGAGCGCGGCCTTCCGGTAGTCCTCCGCCACCTGCCGCGCGAGCCGGTCGTCGCGGACCTCCGCCCGGAGGTCCTCCCGGTGCGCCTCGATTCAGTAGTGGCAGTGGTTCGCCTTGCTCGTGACGACCGCCAGCGCCTCGCGCTGGACGCGGGAGAGCTCCCCGGGCCCGCGCATGAGGGTGACGTAGAACCCGATGAACGAGCGCAGGAGGTCGGGCCGGAGGCTGTTCAGCGCGACGATCCGGAAGACCCTCCCCGCCCTCTTCACCGCCGCGTCGTACTGGTCCTTGAGGGACCCGGTCGCCTCGGATTCGGGGACGATGCGGATGCGGGCCATGGGACACCTCCTCCGGGGCGGGGATTGGAGCCGGGAGAGAGAGCGGGGGTCAAGCGGCGCGACTTGTCCCCCTCGCGGGCGACTGCGTATATTCCCCAGACCGGGAGCGGACGCCCCGGTCGGAGGCGCGATGAGCAGCAGCAAGAAGGTCTGGGTCGAGATCCAGATCGAGATGGGCACCTCGTCCTTCCCCTACGTGGGCCAGGTGGACGAGCCGATCGAGAAAAGCATCCTCGGCAAGGGGCCCGACGACTTCGTGAAGCTCGAGAACGTCCGGTGGTTCGACTCGAAGGACCAGTCCATATTCCCGGCGGTGACGAAGCAGGAGGACCTCGAGGAGGGCTTCCAGCCGTTCGCCTACTTCAAGAAGAAGAACATCGTCATCGTGACGCCGATCCGCGAGGAGATCACGGTCTGGGCGGACGCGAAGTAGCCTGCGACGCGTGACGATCCTCAACCGCCGCGCGCGCCGGCGTCGGGGGACCCTCCCAGCCGCGCCTCGCAGCGAGCCAGCCACGCCCGGATCTCCGGCGTCCGGTCGTCGTCCGGCGAGAGGGCGAGGAACTCCCGGAGCGCAGCCACAGCCCCGGCCAAGTCACCCCTCCCCTGGCGGACCATCGCCAGGCCGAGGCGAGCCTCGGCCATGTCCGGCTCCGCCCCGATCGCGGCGAGGAAGTCGGCCTCGGCTCCCCCCAGGTCCCCTTGGAGCTGCCGCGCGTTCCCACGATTGAGGAGGGCTCCCGAGTGTCGAGGGTCGAGCTGCAGCGCCCTCTCGAAGTCCGCGTGCGCCTTGGCCAAGTCCCCGCACCTCGCGTGGAGTGCTCCCCGATTCGTGAGGGTCGCAGGGTCGGGCGCGAGGCGGATCGCCTCCCCGAGGGCCTCGATGGCACCTGCGAAGTCCCCGGCTGCCTCCCGGATCGTGCCGAGGTTTCGGCGGAACCCCGCGTCTCCGGGTTCGATGTCCACCGCCTTCTGGGCGTCCTCGACCGCGCGGTCGAACTCGTGCGCTTCCTTCAGGAAGCTGGACCGGTTGCCGTAGAAGGCGGCGAACCCGGGCCACAGTCGGATCGCCGTGGTGAGATCCTCCACGGCTCCCCGATGGTCTCCGAGCCGGGAGCGGACGAGACCGCGGTCGTTGAAGACCCAGGCGAACGGGATCCCCTCGGCGATCGCAAGGTCCAATTGCCGTAGCCCCTCGCCGAGGTCTCCCGCGGGATCCAGCCGCTCGAGGCTCCCGCGGACGATCGCGGCCTCCCAGCCCGTAGCTCCCGCCAGGGAATCCCGAGCCGCCGAGAAGTCCCCGCGGTGGATGGCGAGTGCGCCCAGCGCGAGCCGGGCCGCCGAGCCCCGGGTCGCAGCGACGGCCTCGAGGTGCGGGCGTGCCTCGTCGAACCGCAGATTGCCGCCCTCCAGTCGGAAGCCGGCCTCGAGTGCGCGGTAGAACCGCGCCGTGATCCCCTCAGGCGAATCGGCCGGAACGCGCTCCCACGCCTCCCGCGCGGCCGCCGATTCGCCCAGGGCCCAGAGGAGGAGCCCCCGCTCGATCCTCCAGGCGTGCCGAGCGGGGTCCCGGTCCAGCGCGCCGGCGAGGAGCTCCGCGGCCCGCCGGGGGTCCGACTGCCGCAGGGCGCGAGCCTGCGCGGCCAGGCCCTCGGCCATCGAGGGCCGAGACGGCTCCGGAGCGACGATCGTGGTCTCCTGCGGTCCCGGCTCAAGGACGAGGGCGGCCAGCGTCACTATCGCCGCCGCCGCCGCCACGACGAATGCCCGCCGAGCGACCAGTCTCCCGTGACGCGCCCTCGGGGCCCGCCCGCACAGCACCCGCTCGAGGTCGTCTCGGAGCCCCGCCGCGTCCGAGTACCTGTCGCGCACCCGCTTCTCGAGGCACGACCGGACCACGCGCGCGATCCCCCCGGGGACGTCGCCCCGGGCGGCCGAGAGCGGAGGGGGGGCCTCGAGCAAGACTCTCGCGATCACGGCGGCCGGTGTCTCCCCTGCGAACGGGGACCTCCCCGCGAGCATCTCGTGGAGGACGCACCCGAGGCTCCAGATATCGGTGGCGCCCTTCAGGGCGGTGACCTCCCCGCGCGCCTGCTCGGGGGACATGTAGGCCGGTGTCCCCATGGCGACACCCGTCTGGGTGAGGCGAGAGCCCGTCGTGACAGACTTGGCGAGGCCGAAGTCGGTCAGGAACGCGCTCGGCGCGTTCCGACATGCCCCACGAGCAGAGTCCGGGTCGCCGCGTCGAACTACAGGAGCCCCCTCACCAGCCCGCCGTCCACCTGGATCACGGCGCCGGTCACGTAGCTCGCCCGCGAGGAACAGAGGAATACGACCATGTCCGCGATCTCGTCGGGACGCGCGAAGCGGCCGAGCGGGATCTTCGCGGCCTCTTCGGTCCGCACCTCGTCGAAGGGTTGCCCGGCCCGCGCGGCCCACTCCTTGTGCAGCTCCCGGAGCCGCTCGGTGTCCACCCGGCCGGGGCAGACCACGTTCACGGTGATGCCGGCCGTCGCGATCTCGTCCGAGAGCGTCTTGGACCAGCCCGCCACCGCGGCCCGCAGCGCGTTCGAGAGGAGGAGCCCGGGGATCGGCTGCTTCACGGAGGTCGAGGTGAGGCTCACGACCCGCCCCCGACCGCTCGCCTTGAGGTGAGGAAGCGCAGCCTTCGTGAGCCGGACCGCGGACATGAGCGTGGTGTCTATCGCCTGCTGCCACTTCTCCTCGGGCAGCTCCTCGAACCGACCGACGGGGGGGCCGCCGCAGTTGTTCACGACGATGTCGAGGCCGCCGAAGCGGGCCACGGCCCGCTCAACGAGGTCGGCCGCGTCCGCCGCCCGCGCCAGGTCGGCGGCGACCGCGAGGTTCTCGACGCCGGTCTCCTTTGCGATCCCGACCGCCGCCTCCTCGAGAGGCCCCGTGTTCCGGGCGGCGAGGACCACCCGGACCCCCTCGATCGCGAGACCGCGGGCGACGGCGCGCCCGATCCCGCGCGAGGCGCCCCCCACGATCGCGACGCGGCCCTGGAGGCCGAGGTCCATCCTAGGCGGCTCCGAGAGCGAATCTCACCACAGAGTCACAGAGACACGGAGAGGAGTGTCTGAGTGAAACACGATCCCTCTCGCTCTCTCTGTGGCTCTGTGTCTCTGTGGTGATCATCGTGTCCCCGGGAGCGCGCCCGTGGCGGCCGCGTCCGTCACGCCCGGATCGCCCACGCGCGCGAGCTGCGCGCAGCGGAAGCCGATCCGCGCAGACCGGCCGTCGGGCGCCCGGAACTCGCGCCTCACGAGCCGCGCCTCGGCGTCCGTCGGACCCGGCGGCGGGAGGCCGCGCACGATCCGCCGAGGCCAAGCGTCGAGACTCCCCGCGCGTCTCTCGGCTTCCCTGGCCTTGGGGTTCCCCGCCCAACCCGGGTGAGAGGCCTCTATCGAGGCGGTGACGCCCTCGATCCCAGGAGACATCTCGCTCGGGTCGAGGCACCACTCGCCCGCCGGGCTCCGCGTCACGCCCGAATTCGCGTCCCGGTGCGCGCGCTCCCACTCGGCCTCTGTCGGGAGCCTCGCGCCGGCCCAGCGCGCGTAGGCGTAGGCGTCGAACCAGGAGACCCCGACCACGGGCTCCCCCGCCTTCTCGGGCATCGTGAAGTGCTCGATCGGGAGCCCCGCCGCCGCAGAGTCGGCCGGCTCGAGCCGAGGCGTGTGGTCGAAGTCCTTCCCCTCGCCGGGGTGGCACCAGCGGTGGTCCCCGCGCGCCGCCTCGAGGAAACGCGCGTACTCCCCGTTCGTGACCTGCCGGACGTCGAGGAAGTAGCCGGCGAGCCCGAGCTGGTGGGACGCCTGGAACCCCTCGCCCCCCGAGCCGCGGCCAAGCGTGGCGAAGCCTCCCGGCACGAGCGCGACCGGCCGCCCGTCCCGCTCCCGGATCGCGCCGCTCCCTTCCGCCCGCAGCCCCGACCGGGCCGGCGTCCCCAGGACCTCGCCCGTGATCTCGGCTTCCCGCTCGGCGACGAACGGGCGGTTCTCGACCACCACCATGTCGGCCGCCTCGCGGTAGATTGCGGCCGCCCGTTCCCTATCCCCCCGCAGGCGCGCGTTCTCCGCCCCGAGGCAGACGTAGAGGAGCAGCTCCTTCTGCTGACGGCGGACGGAGTCGCCCGTGCAGCCAGCCCCGAGCGCGAGGAGCAGGATCGCAAGTCGTCGCATCGTCGCTCCCTTCATGCCGCCCCGCTGCGCGCCGCGAACCGGTCCGCCCGGAACGGCCCGAGCGGGACGGGCGATCGCCCGTCGAGGATGAGGCCCGCGAGGATCTCGGCCGTCGCCGGCGCGAGGAGGATCCCGTTCCGGAAGTGGCCCGCCGCGGCGTAGAGCCCGGGCACCCCGGCCTCCCCGAGCACCGGCCACCCGTCCGGGGTGCGGGGCCGGAGCCCGGCCCAGGTCTCGAGGAGGCGCGCCCCGCGGAGCCCGGGCGCGATGGCGATCGCGCCGGCGAGCAGCGAGAGCACCCCCTCGGCCGTCACGGACTTGTCGAACCCGACGTCCTCGACGGTCGCCCCGACGAGCAGTCGTCCCTCGGGCCGCGGCACGAGGTAGGTCTTCGCCCCGAGCACGGGGCGGGAGAACGGATGGCGCGCCGCCTCGAGCGCGAGCATCTGTCCCTTCGCGGGCCGGACCGGGAGCAGGATCGGGAGGTCCCCGCCGAACGAGGCCCAGGAGCCGGCAGCGTTCACGACGACCTCGGAGTGGATCTCCTCGCCCGACGCGAGCCGGACGCCGCCCACCCTCGGCCCGTCGCTGAGGATCCGGGCCACCGGGGTCTCGGGGAGGAGCAGCGCCCCGGCCGCGGAGGCGGCCCGCGCGAGCGCCAGCGAGAACCGGGCCGGGTCCACGGCCGCCTCCTCCGCGAAGAGGAGCCCGCCGCGCACGGAGGGCGAAAGCCCGGGCTCGAGCCGCCGGACCGATCCCGCGTCCAGGCGCTCGACCGGGAGCTTCCGCCCCGCCTGCTCGGCCGCGCGCGCGGGGAGACGCCGGTCCTCGTCCTCGGAGAGCGCGACCTCGAGGAGCCCGCAGGCGGAGTAGCCGACGTCCATCCCCGTCTCGGCTTCGAGCTCCCCGACGAGCGCCGGGAACTGCGCCCGGCTCCGGAGGCAGAGGTCGAGGAACGGCCCCTCGTGCCCCTCCCCCTGCGCCGCGAGGATCCCGGCCGCCGCCGAGGACGCCTCGCCGCCCGGCTGGCCGCGATCGAGCACGACGACCCGCCGCCGCGCCTTCGCGAGCCGCCGCGCGACCGCGCACCCGATCGCGCCCGCGCCGATGACGACGATGTCGGCCGTCTCGGCCATGCGGGAACGATTATGACGGGCGCCTCGCCGCCCGTCTAACGGCGCGGGCTATACTGGGATCGTGCCCGATCGAGTCCTCATCCACGACCTCTCGGTGGACTGCATCGTGGGGGACCTCCCCCACGAGCGGGAGCGGGAGCAGAGGGTCTTCGTGGACCTCGCGCTCGAGGCGGACGTGCGCGAGGCGGCGCGGACCGACGACCTACGGCTCGCCGTGGACTACGTGCGCGCGGCCGAGATCGCGACGCGGGTCGCCGTCGAGGGGCGGTTCCGGCTGGTCGAGGCGCTCGCCGAGGGCGTCGCGCGGGCATTGCTCGCGGAGTTCCGGGCTGCCGGCGCCGTCGAGGTGCGCGTCCGGAAGCCCGCGGGGGTCCCCGCGGCGGGATGGGCGGGGGTCGAGATCCGCCGCGAGAGGGGCTCGCGATGAAGCGGCCCTCCGAGCGCCTGCGGGCCGCCGACCCGCGGGACGCCCTCGAGAGGGCGGCCGACGAGGCCGGCGCCCCGCCGCCGGCCTCGCCGCGAGCGGCGCGGGTGGAGCTGACGAAGGAGTTCCGGTTCGAGGCCGCCCACTCCCTCCCGCGCGCCCCCGAGGGACACAAGTGCCGGCGGCTCCACGGCCACTCGTACCGCGTCACGGTCACGGTCGCGGGCCCGGTGGACCCCGCACGCGGCTGGCTCATGGACTACGGGGAGATCTCGGGCGCCTTCCAGGGGCTCCTCGACGTCCTCGACCACCGGTATCTGAATGAGATCGAGGGGCTCGAGAACTCGACCGCCGAGATCCTCGCGCGGTGGATCTGGGACCGGCTGCGAGGGAAGCTCCCCCAGATCGCCGCGGTGACGGTCCACGAGACCTGCACGGCGGGGTGCACGTACCGAGGCCCATAGCACGTGCGGCGGCTCCGGGCCCTCGCCGTGTTAGCGGCGCTCCTGGCGGGAGCGACCCTGGCCGCGGTGCTCCTCGGGCGGGGCGGGGGCCCTCGCGGGCGGATCCTCCTCGTCCAGACCGGCGACGACCGCGGGTTCCTCGAGCCGTGCGGCTGCTCGGGGTTCCAGGCGGGGGGGTACGCGCGGCGGCTGCCGTTGCTCCGGCGCGAGGGGGCGAGGCCCGAGGCGCTCGTCCTGCACGCGGGGGAGACGTTCCACCACAGGCTCCCCCCGGCCGCCGACGACTACCGGCGCGCGCGGCACGCGTTCCAGGCGGACCTGCTCCGCGCGATGGGGTACGACCTCCTGGTCCTTCCGTCTCGGGACCAGAAAGCCATCGAGGAGTCCGGCGTGGCCTCGCCGGGGAAGGTCGATCATGAGGCGTACGAGAAGCCCTTCCTCGGGGGGCTGCTGACTCAGATCGAAGCGCTTCGCGTCGCGGTCTTCAGCGAGACCTGCCGGAAGGAGACCGGTTCGCTCGTGGAGGACTACGACTACATGATGCCGAAGCAGCCTCCCGACCTCGTCTTCTTCGCGGGCACGGACCTCGACGTCGCCGGGATCGAGGATCTCGCGGCCGTCTGGACCGGCCCCCCCCTCGCCGTCCTCTCCCGCGTCCTCCCCGCCGGCGCCGGGCCGCGGCGGGGGCGCGTCGTCGCCGCGCGCGCCGCGGGTGACCTCGGGGAGACCGTCCTCCTCTGGGAACTGGAGGTGGCGGGCCGGGAGGTCATCGCCGGCGAACCGCGCCTGATCCGCCTCGGCCCCGAGCACCCCGAGGACCCGGCCACGCGGGCGATGCTCGACGAGTACGACCACTCCCTCCGGGACGGCGCAGCGCTCCGGGCCGTCGAGCGCCGTCCCGCCCCCGGCGGACCCTACGCGGGCGGCGCCGCCTGCGCGCGCTGCCACGAGGCCGAGGCGCGCCAGTGGGCCGGCACCAAGCACGCCCACGCCGAGGAGGCCCTCAAGCCTCGCGGCCACGGCGACCCCGAGTGCGTCCGATGCCACTCGACGGGCCTCGGCTTCGAGGGCGGCTTCGTCGGATGGAAGGAGACCCCGGACCGGGGCTCCGTCTCGTGCGAGGCCTGCCACGGGCCGGGCGCCCGCCACGTCGCGGACCCGGCGCGGGTCCGGACCGAGCCCGTCGCCGAGGCGA
>JAKEIC010000048.1 GCA_022614695.1 Planctomycetales bacterium
GCGACCGCCTACGGCACGATCCCCCGCCGCTTCCCCACCTTCGCGAACGCCTCGACGGCCTTGTCCACGTCGGCCTCCGAGTGCGCGGCCGAGAGCTGCACGCGGATCCGGGCCTTCCCCTTCGGCACCACCGGGAAGCTGAACCCGATCACGTAGATCCCCTCGTCGAGGAGGTCGCGCGCGAAGTCCTGCGCGAGCTTCGCGTCCCCGAGCATGATCGGGACGATCGGGTGGTCCCCCGGCGGGACCTGGAACCCCGCCGCGGCCATCCTCTGGCGGAACCGGACGGCGTTGCGTTCCAGCCGGTCCCGGAGCGCGGTCGTCTCGGAGAGGATCGAGAAGGCGGCGAGGCTCGCGCCGACGATCGGGGGCGGGAGCGAGTTCGAGAAGAGGTACGGCCGCGACTTCTGCCTGAGCCAGTCCACGACGGCCTTCCGGCCGGTCGTGAAGCCCCCCGCCGCCCCCCCGAGCGCCTTCCCCATCGTGCTGGTCACGACGTCCACGCGGCCCTGGACTCCGAACCTCTCGGGCGTCCCGCGGCCCGTCTTCCCGACGAAGCCCGTCGCATGGGAGTCGTCCACCATCACGAGCGCCCGGTGGCGGTCGGCGAGCTCGCAGATCTTGTCGAGCGCGGCGTAGTCCCCGTCCATGCTGAAGACGCCGTCGGTGGCGATCATCCGGACGCGCTTCCCGGCCGCCGCCGCGAGCTGCGCCTCGAGGTCGGCCATGTCGGCGTGCTTGTAGCGGAACCGCTCGGCCTTGCAGAGCCGGATACCGTCAATGATCGAGGCGTGGTTCAGCTCGTCCGAGACGATCGCGTCCTCCTCGCCGAGGACGGCCTCGAAGAGCCCGCCGTTCGCGTCGAAGCAGGAGGAGTAGAGGATCGCGTCGTCGGTGCCGAAGAAGCGCGCGATCGCCCCTTCGAGCTGCTTGTGGAGGTCCTGGGTGCCGCAGATGAAGCGGACCGACGAGAGGCCGTAGCCGTGGGTGTCGAGCGCGCGCCGGGCCGCCTCGACGATCCGCGGGTCGGAGGAGAGCCCGAGGTAGTTGTTGGCGCAGAAGTTCAGGACCTCCTTCTTCTGCGCCGCGACCCGGATGCGAGCGCCCTGGGGGGAGACGAGGACGCGCTCCTCCTTGAAGAGCCCCGCCTCGCGGACCTCCGCGAGCCCCTTCTCGAGGATCGGTCGGGCGACGGCGTCCATGCGGTCCCTCCGCCCGCGAACCCCGGACCGGCGCGGGCGCGGCGAAGATACGGCGGCACCGGAGGGGCGGCAAGCGTGGAAGGCCATTCGGAACGGGCGTTGAGCAAGGAGCGTGCCGGCGCGGACCCGGGGCTCGACGCGGGGACACGGCGACACGGCGACGCGGGGAAGGCTCGGCGATCAGCGTCCCGCGCCAGCCGGCGGCGGAAGTCGCCTCGGACGTAGGTAGGGGCGCGAAGCGCCCCTACATGCAGGACTTCATCACGACCACGATCGCCCCGCAGAGGACGAGGAGCAGGATCCCGGAGCCGAGGGGCGAGGGCTCGGAGGAGGCGGGCGCCTCGGACTTCTCCGGCTCACCGCCGGCCGGGGCCCCGCCTGTCCGGTGGGCCTCGTCGTGGGCGGCCGCGATCATCCCCTGCAGGAGCCGCCTCGCGCGCGGCTCGTCGTCGGAGGAGACGAAGACCGTGAACGGCGGGCCGGAATCCAGGGCCTCCGGGACTGGCTCGGACGGCGTGTCGGGGCGGATCTCCCCGGCAATCCCCGCCTCGCCAAGGGCATGGGCGAGGGCCTCGGCGTGCTCCCGGGGTATCCCGAACGCAATCCCGACGAGCGGGGCGCGTTTCTTCCCCGCCGCCGCCTTCCCCATCCTCTCGATCACGTCGAGGGCCCGACGCTCCTCCTTCGGGGGGACGAAGACGGAGTACTCGGGCACGGAGCCCACATCGCCCGTGAGGTCGGTGTCGCCCGCGTCGGTCGCGGGGTGGAGCCCCACGGCCTGGAGGGCATTACAGAGCCCGTGCGCCTGCGCGGCCGGGAGGTTCGACGCCACCTCCGCGCTCGCGTCCGCGAGCGTCTTCGCCCGCCGCGGAGCGGGGATCGGCTCGTCGTCCTGCCTCTCCGCCAGGACCGCCCGCGCGTCGTGCTCGTCCTCGGGCGCGACGAGGACGCTTCCCCCCTCCACCCGCGCCCGGATCTCCTGCGCCTCGAGCTTCCGCCGCGCGGCGTCCGCCGCGGCCGGCGCGAGCCCCTCGGCGACTGCGACCCAGGTGGCGCTCATCCCCCGAGCCTCCGGAGCGCCTCCACGGTCTGTGCGTACTTGTCGTCCCCGGGCCGGAGCATCTCAAAGACCCGCCGGTAGGTCTCGATCGCGCCCGGCACGTCCGTACGCTCGAGGTTCAGCGCCTCGTTGTAGAGGAGCTCCGCAGCGTCGAGGTGCGCCTGGATCTCGCGCTCGCCCGTCGGCGGCGCGAGCTTCCGGGCCCTCTCGAGGGCGTCGCGGCCCTGCTTCCACCGGCGGGCGGCGAGGTGGCCGTTCCCGCGCGCGCGGAGCGCCTCGGCCGCCCGCGTCGCGGTCCACTCGGCGAGGCGCGCCTCGGCCTTCGCCCGCAGGGCGTTCCGGCCGTCCGGCTCGGAGTCCGCCGCCGCCCGCCACGCCTCGCGCGCGTCCTCGAACCGCTCCTCGGTGAGCGCCCTCTCCCCCGACTCGACCGCGCGGGAGACCCCCTCGACGAGCCTCGCCAGGCGGGCGGCGTCCTCGTCGTCGGCCCGTCGCAGCGCCGCGAGCGCCGCGAGCGCGCCCGCGGCGTCCCCGGAGGCGTAGAGCCCGCGGGCCGCGCGGAGGGTCTGCCTCCTCTCGACCTCGGTCCGGAGCTTCGCCGCCGCCCCGGAGGCCGCGAGCCCCCCCGGGACGCGCCCGAGCGCCGCGGCCGCCGCGTCGAGGGCCCCGGCCGCCGCCCGGGCGCGCGCCTCCGCGACCGCCTCCTCGGCGGCGAGCTCCCGCTCGCACGCCGCGAGCGCCGCCTCGATCTCTCCCCGTCCGGAGGCGTCCGCCCGGGAGAGCGCCGCGCGGAAGGCCCGCGTCGCGCCCCCCCAGTCCCGCTCGATCCGGTTCTCCTCGGCGGCGGCGAGGGAGCGCCGCAGCAGCTCGCGCCGGATCGTGTCGGCCCGCGCTCGGTTGAGGGTCGCCGCCGCGGTCTCGGGCCAGGCCTCGAGGGCCCGGTAGGCCTCGAGCGAGTCCTCGAGACGGCCCATGGCCTCGAGCGCCGCGGCGCGTTCGGCCTGGGCGCCGGCCTCGGCCTCGCGCCGGACCGCCCCGAGCCGGGCGCGCGCGAACGCGACCGCCTCGGGCGGCGCGTCCGGGAGCTCGGCGAGCCGCGAGAGCGCCGGCTCCTCGCGCGTCGCGCCGGGACGGCCCGGCGAGAGGGCGGCCCCGAGCGCGACCGCCTCCCGGAGCGCCTCGGCGACCGGCCCCGCGGCCCGCGCGAGAGCCGCCGCGGCGCCCGGGCCGTCCCCCGCCCGGAGCCGCTCGACCGCGCGCTCTATCTCGCGCCCGTCCGGGGAGCCCGGTGGCGGCCCCCCGGCGTCCCCGGGCCCCCGCGGCCACGCGAGCCAGAGCGCCACGGCGGCCGCGGCGGTCGGGAGCAGGAGGATCGCCCCGGGCCCCCGGCGGCGCGGGCGCGCGGCCGGTTCGGTCCCCTTCGTCGGGGCCGTCGCGACGCGCGGGTCGTGCCTCGGACCCGGGGGTCCCGCGGCCTCCGGCGCCCCCTCGATGCGCGTCCCCGGCGGGATCTCCGGCGCGGCGCCGGCCTCGAACCGGAGGGCCACCGACCCGAGCTTCAGCTCGTCGCCCGGCGTGAGGACCGACTCGGAGACCCGGAGCCCGTTCACGAAGGTCCCGTTCCGGCTCCCGAGGTCGCGCACCCGGAGCCGGCTCTCCCCCTCGGGCACGCACTCGGCGTGCTGCCGGGAGACCGAAGGGTCGTCGAGCGCCACGTCGCACCCGAGGTCGCGCCCGAGGATCACCGCCCGCCCGGCGAGCGGGATGCTCCGGCGGGAGCCGTTCAGGAGCAGCTCGAGGCGCATGGGGGGACTCGTGCGGATTGTAGTCCCGGGATCCGGGGCGCGGGGGCGGAGCCCCCGCTCGCGTCGCTTGACTCCAGAGAGCCATCCACTACCCTTCCCCCTCGACGTCGATCCGCGCCCATAGCTCAATTGGATAGAGTGACGGCCTACGAAGCCGTAGGTTGCAGGTTCGATCCCTGCTGGGCGCATCCGAACCGCGGCGTCGCCGGGAGGCACGACCGCTAGCGGGGCGGCGCCGCAGTTCGGATCATCGGGGACAATCCCTTCCGTGGGCTTGGGGGGCAACATCGGGCCCGAAGACGGCGCGGCCGGCAGGGCGGACGACGCCGGCTTCATGGCCGAGGCCCTCGCCGAGGCGCGCCTCGCGGCCTCCGAGGGGGAGGTGCCGGTCGGGGCGGTCCTGGTGCGGGACGGGGCGATCGTCGCCCGCGGCCGGAACGCCCGGGAGCGCGATCGCGATCCCCTCGCCCACGCCGAGATGCGAGCGCTCGGGGAGGCGGCCCGCGCCGCCGGCGCATGGCGGCTCGAGGGGGCGACTCTCTACGTGACGCTCGAGCCCTGCGTCATGTGCGCGGGGGCGCTCGTGCTCGCCCGCGTCGCCCGGCTCGTCTACGGCGCCCGCGACCCGAAGGGCGGAGCGTGCGGCTCGCTCTACGACGTCCCCCGCGACGCGCGCCTGAACCACCGGCTCGACGTGACCGAGGGCGTCCTCGCCGCGGAGTGCGGGGCGCTCCTCACGGAGTTCTTCCGGGCGAGACGATCCGCGCCTTGAGGCCCGCCGGCTCGACGTGTACTGTACCCACGCCCCGCGGGACGCGGGGTCCGGAGAGGTGCCGGAGCGGCTGATCGGGCCGGTTTCGAAAACCGGTGTGCCCCTTTGGGGTACCGGGGGTTCGAATCCCTCCCTCTCCGCCAGGCGATCAGGCGAACCCGGAGAGGTGTCCGAGAGGCTGAAGGAGCACGCTTGGAAAGTGTGTGTAACGGCCCAAACCGTTACCGCGGGTTCGAATCCCGCCCTCTCCGCCACGGATTCCGGGCGCCAGGGGCGCCCGGAGTCCGGTAAGGGGTCCCACATGTCGAGACGTGAC
>JAKEIC010000049.1 GCA_022614695.1 Planctomycetales bacterium
TCGCTTCCATCCGCTCCCGTCCAAGCTTCCGTCCAACCCTCTTGCGCGTCCCCGGAGGTGGGTTGAATGTCCTATCCGTTATCCGTTATCCGTTATCCGTTATCCGTTATCCGTTATCCGTTTATCCGTTATCCGTTCCTCCTCGGGTCGAGGAATGTACCCCATGGGCATCGGGTCGGCGGGCCGAGGGGGGCGAGGGGCTCCGGAAGCGCCGGGGTAAGGACCCCGGAGGACGGGGTTGAAGCGGGCGTGCCGCAGGACTAGCATCCCGCCGTGGCTTGCGTGGACGACCATGCAGGGCGATGGCAGGACGTAGGGCTCGACCGCGAGGGCGACGTCGCGTCCCGCGACCCCCCGACGCGGACGGGTTCTCCTACGCAGCGCACCCTGAGGGGCGCAGGGTCCAATTCGCCTCGCGATCCAGTCCTTCGTTCTCCGGCTTCCGATTCGGTTGCCATGTCAGCACGGAGGGACGCTCATGAACAAGATCACACTTTCCGGCGTGTACTACGATGAGTTCGGTCAACTGATGCTGGTGACCCAGGGTCTGGGGGGATACACCCTGGTCGCCAACAAGAAGATCTTGTTCCGGTTGTACACGGATCTGTCGGTGACCAGCTGCGTGACGGTGCTGGCCACGATTACCTACAAGGTCTTCGGGTTCAGCATCAAGAAGAGCTTCGTGATCCCCACCGGATCCCTTCTGATCGACACCACCGGACCCCTCGGTTCCAGCGTCGGGGTCCTGTTCAACGGGGACGTGTTTCCCCATCACTGGCTGCAGTACGAGGTGGACTTCCACGTCTACGGCGATCCCGCCTCCGTCCCGCACTTCCGGCTGCCGGAGGTCGAGTTCCTGATGCCGGGCCGCCTGCGCCTGCTCATCCACAACTTGAGGGGGAAGGCTCCGTGGGGCACGCAGATCGAGCCGAGCTTCAGCTGGCTCGTCGACATGTTCCAGTCCTTGGAGCGACTGTCCTCGATGCTGCCCGTCTGCGACGGCCTCAAGTTCGGGCTGACGCACACGGACGCGGGCCTCTGCTTCTCGTACGGCGAGAACATCGACACCTGGCCCCAGGTGTGCCCCTCGGGAGGCGCGCCTCCCTGCACGGCGGCGGAGATGGTCGCGCTCAACCTCAGCGAGACCCAGCAGATCAACGCCAGCGGCACGCTGGAGCACGTCGATGCCACCGTGAGCTGGAGGCCGAGAGACCCCACGTTCCCGCCGCCCGGTGGGGAGGGAGTCGGCGGCAAGGCGATCAACTACGACTCGCCGCCCGGGACGGGACTCGCGCTCGTCGTGGGAGGCAACCGGAGCGGCAAGGAGTGGACCGGGCCGATCATGGCCCAGGAGATCGGGCACCTCTTCGGCCTCGAACCCAGGGATTCACCGCACTTCGAGGATCCGCTCGATCCTCTGCACTCCAAGGACCCCGGTCACTCCGATCCCTTCGCCTTCGACTTCTACCTCCTGAAGCACTACCAACCTCCGGCCTTCGGCTTCGTCGGCGACGTCATGAACAACTTCGGAGGCGGCCTGGGACAGGGGCGCGACATGGTCCTCTACAACGCGTTCGACTGGGAGCACCTGCGCAAGAGGTTCGTCAAGCTGCCGGGAGTCGCTCGATCCGCGGGGAAGCGTCCGTCCCGGAAGGGTCGGGCGGAGCTGGCGACGGCGTTGCAGCGGGTCTACGGCGACGAGCCGGGGATCCGTGTGAGCAGCCCGGAACGTGCGTTGCCCGCCAGGCAGGGATTCGCGTGGCACTGGACGCATCTCGGGTTCCGGCTGGCGAAGGGAGCCCGTGGCAAGCGGACGAGGAGCGGGTTGTCCGCCAGCGTCGAGGGCATCCGATCCTGGCTCGAGGACCTCGGCGTCAGCGAGGCGTACGCCCCGGTCGGTGATCGCCCGCTGCGGGGGGTGATCCACCCGAACCCCTACACGTCCCTGCATAGGAAGGAGTTCGACGTGTTCGACTGGCCGGAGAGCCGGCCGCGTCGCAGGTAGCCGGTCCGCAGCGCGGCCCACGGGCCGGACGGCGCCTCCGCGTCCGGCCCGGGGGCGCGGCGAGGAGGGATGCGCCGCGGACCTCGCCGGCGGCGCCTCCGAGCGCCAGGTCACCGCGAAGGAGAACGAGGTCTCCATCCTCCTCGGCCGGGCTCCGGGCTCCGTCCCGCGCGGGCTCCCCGCCGTCGACCATCCCCTGCCCGCGGCGATCCCGGCCGGGCTCCCGTCGGACCTCCTGCGTCGCCGCCCGGACATCGGCACCGCCGAGGAGCTTCTCGCGTCGGAGACGGCGCTCGTCGGCGCGGCGCGAGCCAACCTGTACCCGCGCATCGCGCTCACGGGCTCCCTGGGGTGGGAGAGCGAGGAGCTCTCGGACCTGCTCACGAGCGAGTCGAGCACGGCATCGCTGATCGCGGGGATCCTCCAGCCGATCTTCAACGCCGGGAGGAACCGAGCGCTGGTCGAGGCCCCCCCGCGCCGGCGCCGCCCGCGAGGAGCTGAGCCCCGAAGGGGTCCCGAGGGGACTCGAGGGGGCCTACATCACGAGTCGCATCAGCTGCTGGAACACCTCGCTCGCCGGGAACGCGATGAAGAAGAGGGCGAGGGCGGGGACCACCGCGGCGGCCAGCGGGCCCAGGAGCATGTGCCACTCGAGCGGGAACGGCCGCATCCCCCGCACGGTCGACACGGCGACCTCGAAGTCCTGAAGGGTGAGCGGCGGCGCGGCCGCGCCCGACGGCGCGTCGGGCGGAGGGTCGTCGGAGATCCCCTCGGCGCAGCGTGCCATCCGTCGGCCCCAGGCCTCGAGCGCCTGCCGCCGCGTACGCGCGAGGAGCGGCATGAAGACGAGCGCGGGGGGGAGGACGAACAGGAGGAGGACGACGACGAGGAACACGCCGCCCGCCACGGCGAAGTCCACCAGCCGATCCCCCGAGTGGATCACGCGGTTCGCCACGACGGAGGAGATCGCGGCGGAGCACGCGAAGACGATCGGCGCGACGGCCGCGATCGACCACCCGACGAACCCGAGCCCGCCGGCGCGGTCGGGGTGCGGCGGGTAGAGGCGGAGCGGGAGGCGGGCGACGCCGAGGAGGAATCGGTACCAGAGGGAGAGGAGCCAGAGCCACCGCAGGACCAGGTAGAAGAGGAACGTGTGGACGACGAACCCGGCCCAGGCGCCGGCGAACGTCAACCGCGAGGTCTCGGGCGAGTCCGCGATCGCGAACCACGTGTCGCGCGGCGCCGAGACGACCAACGACACCAGGCGGATGACCAGGGCGACGGCGACCGCGAGGCAGAGGAGCTCGGGGACGGGCCGCCGCACCGCGCGCGTGACTCGGTGAACCAGCGCGTCGTAGGCCTCGCGGCACTCCGGCCCCACGATCCCGCGCTCGCGGAACCTCGCGCCCGTCCGGCGCCACGCCGCCGCGAGGATGGGCTCGGACACGAGGAGGAGCGGGATCGCGACGAGGGGCCTCACGTACGCCGCCACGTCGAAGAGGAAGGGGACCTCGACGCGGCCGGGGAGCGCGGTCCGCTCGACCACGGCCGCGACGGCCATCGGCGCCCAGAGGAGGAGGCCCATGAGCGACGCGCGACGGGCGGCGTGCGCCGCGTGTTCGGGCTCCACGCCGAAACACTGCATGACAAGGAGGTCCGGCGCGTCCGGGTGCTCGGGGAGGGGAGGGGCGTCGCTCATCGCCCGGAGACGCGCGAGCCCGTGCGAATCGCGGCCATCGCCTCAGGCTACCGGCCGGCACGCAGCCGGGCCACCCCCGGGGGCGCGGGACCCCGCACGCGCTATCCTGGTGCGTCGGCGCCGAGGGGCGACCGGACGGGACGCGGCGGCGCCGGCGACCCGGCCCGGGAAGGCGGACCACGGGAGAGTTCCTGCGGGATGACTGTGCGAGCAGATCCCCGTGCCCAGGCAGCACCACGTCAGGGATGCAGGCTGGTACTGCAACCGCTCCCGCGGCGCCCGGCGGCTGCGAGCGGACCGA
>JAKEIC010000050.1 GCA_022614695.1 Planctomycetales bacterium
CCGGGGGTGCAGCCGCGAGGCGTCGCCGACGAGGCGTACTGACGGAGAAGTACGCCGACGGAGGCGCAACGAAGCGGATGCCCCCCCGCCGCCCGCGCGACGACTGTCCGTTGTTCCGACACGAGCCCGAAGCTACTTCGACTCCCGCGGCCACTCCAGGAGGACGATCAGGTCCTCGACCTCGCCCCGCCGGGCCGGGAACGGGCTCCGGAGGCCCGCGACGAGGAAAGTCGCACCCCGCGCGAGGGCCTGCGTCCCCGCGAGCCTCTCGACGCCACGCCGCTCGAGCGGGACCGGGCCGGAGGAGCCCGGGACGTCCTCCACCTGCTCGGTGCCCGTCCAGGCGGCGACCTCGAAAGTGAGGAGGAGCGCGGCCCCCGCGGGGACCGCGCGGACCTTCAGCTGGACCGCGGGGCCGCGCTCCTCCCCCGTGAGCGCCGAGGCCTCGCCCTGCGGCCCCCGGAGCCGCCGCTCCCCTCCGGGGATCGCCCGCGTCCGCGGCGACTCGCCGAGCGCGAGCGCCTGCGCCGGGTCGAGGAGCGCGGTCACCCCCGTCGAGGCGGAGGGGTCGCCCTCCGGAGGCCCGAGCGCGCGGAGCGCGACGCCCGCGCCGGACGCGAGCCCGGCGAGGAAGGCGGGGGGCGCCGCGAGGAGAGTCGCCCGCAGGTCCACGGGCGGTGGCGGCGACGCGGCCCGCGTCGCCCGCTCGCGCTCCTGCTGCCGGAGCCGCGCCGCCCCGGCGATCTCCCGCGCCCGCTCCTCCCAGTCGGGCCGCCGCTCGCCGACGCGCGCCAGCTCCCCGCAGAGCCACTGGGCCTTGAGCGCCGAGTCGAGGGCGGCCGAGTCGCTCCCGGCCGCGAGGCCCTCCGCCGCGGCCCTGAGGAGCATCGGCACCTGGTCGCGTGCGAGGGTCGGCACGGCCTCGAGCGCGCGGAGCCGCGCCCGCGCCGGGTCCTCGCCGGCGGCCTTCGACAGCTCGGCGATCCGCGCCTCGAGCTCGGCCTTCTTCTTCCCGAGCTCCTCGATCACCCCCCGGCGCAGGGCGATCTCCCGCTCGAGCTCCGCGCGGCTGTCTTCGAGCGCCTCGCGCTCGCCCCGCGCGCCGGCCCCGGGCGCCTCCGAGGGCGCGCCCCGGCTCTCGAGCGCCCGGATCGCCGCCCGCGCCAGGCGCCCGAGGGGGTCGCCCTCGGGAACGGCCCCGGCCGCCCACTCGTACGCCGCGCGCGCGTCGGCCTTCCGGCCCATCTTCTCGAGGCAGCGGCCGATCCGGTTCCAGGTCTTCGCCGCGAGCGGGCCCCGCTCGCCGCCCCGGGAGAGCACCTCGCGGTAGACGCGCACGGCCTCCGAGAGCTCCCCGAGGGCGTTTTCCTTGAAGAGGGCCTCGTGGAAGAGGCGCTCGGCGGTCTCGTCCGCGCTGGCGACCGCGGCCAGCGCGGCCAGCACCGAGGCGCCCAGGACCAGGATCCCCCGGGTCATTTCACCGCCGGCCGCCTCTCCGACGCCGTCGGCTCGGCGAACTTGTAGCCGTGGCCCCGCACCGTCAACAGGTAGCGCGGGTCGTCGGGGTCCTTCTCGATCTTCTGCCGGAGCTTCGTCACGAAGTTGTCTATGGTCCGCGCCGTCCCGTAGTAGTCGTGACCCCAGACCTTGTTCAGGATCTCCTCGCGCGCGAGCGCCCGGCCGCGGTTCCGCAGGAGGAAGACGAGGAGGTCGAACTCGCGCGGCGAGACGGCGACCTCCCGGGCCTTGCGCCGGAGCGCCCGGCCGCGCACGTCCACCTCGACGTCGGCGAAGGCGTAGCTCGCCGGCCCGCCCTCCTCGAAGTCGCGACTCCGGCGGAGCAGCGCCTTCGCCCTCGCGAGCAGCTCCACCACGCTGAAGGGCTTGGTCATGTAGTCGTCGGCCCCGAGGTCGAGGCCCATCACCTTGTCGGCCTCGGTGTCCCGCGCCGTGAGCACGAGGATCGGCGTGTGGATCCGGACGCGCCGGAGGCTCCGGCAGATCTCGAACCCCGACGCGCCGGGGAGCATCAGGTCGAGGATGATGAGATCCGGTTTCCGGTCCACGGCCATCGCGAGCCCGCGTTCGCCGTCCTCGGCCGTGAGGACCCCGTAACCCTCGTAGCGGAGGTTCTTCGAGAGCCCCGAGAGGATCGAGCGGTCGTCCTCGATGATGAGGATGGAGTCCAGGGACGCCTCCGGTCCGCGATGGTAGGGCGCCACCGGCGGGTCCGGTAGGGGGGCGCGGCCCCCCCGTGTCGAATCGGTGACAGGCGGCTCCGCTACCCCGCCCCCCCCGCCACGGGGAGCGTCAGCGAGAACGTCGCCCCGGCGCCGACTTGGCTCCGGACTCCCAGGTCCCCGCCGTGCGCGCGGGCGATTCTCCGCGAGAGGGCGAGGCCGATCCCGGTGCCGGGGATGTTGCGCTTCCGCGCGTCCTCCCCGCGGTAGAACCCGTCGAAGATCCGCTCCTGCTCCGAGGGGGGGATGCCGATCCCGTGGTCGGAGACGGCGAGCGCGACGGCGCCGTTCCGCGTCTCGGCCGAGACGCGCACGGGGGAGCCCGCGGGCGAGTACTTCGCGGCGTTCGTGAGGAGGTTCAGGAGCACCTCCTGCACGGCCTCGCGGTCCGCCCGCACGCAGGGGAGGCTCGCGGGGAGCGCGGTCTCGACCGGGACACGGTTCCCCTCCTCGGCCGCGGAGAAGAGCCGGAGCGCCCCCTCGACCAGCTCCGGCACCCGTTCCTCGCGGAACTGGAAGACCCGGTCCCCGCGCTCGGTCCGCGCGAAATCCAGGACGCGGTCTATCATCCGCCGGAGACGGCCCGCCTCGCGGCCGATCGTCTCGAGACACTCGCGCGTCTCCTCGGCCCCCTCCACCCGGCCGAGGAGGAGGGTCTCCACGAACATCTGGATCGAGGTGAGGGGCGTGCGCAGCTCGTGGGTCACGCCCGAGACGAAGTCGGCCTGGAGCCGCGCGAGCCTCACCTCGCGGGCGACCAGCCGGACGATCAGGAAGAGCCCGCCCCCGAGCGCCGCGACCGTCGCGAGGGAGAGCGCCACGTAGAGGCGCCGGGTGAGGGTCCCGACGGCGCCGGCCGCCCCGGGGCCCGCCGCGTGCACGACCCCGCGGAGGACCCCCAGCTCCCCCGGGAACGGCGCCTCGGCCGCGGGCTCCCCGGCCGGCGTCGCCCCCTGGCCCGGGAGCGGCTCTCCGCCGGGACCGAGGACCCGGTACGCCTCGTCCCCGGGCGCGCCCACGACCGAGGCCGCCTCGGCGAACGCCGCCGCGAGCGCCTCGGGGCGCACGGGCCACGCCGCCACGCCCCCCGGACCCCCGGCGCCCGCCGCAGCCGGCGCGACCACGAGGAGCCTCAGGGGGCGCGCCGAGGCGCAGACGAGCCCGGCCACCCCGGGCCGGTCGGCGAGCAGCGCCGCCGCGGCCTCCCGGGCGAGGGCGGCCTCGGCGTACTCGGCCCTCCGGGCGCGCGCCACCTCGCGGACGGCCGCGCCCGCGTTCTCCTCGAGGAGGGCGAGCGCCGCCTCGGCCTGGGCGGGCGCGATCGTCCCCTTCTCCCGAACGAGCAGCGAGACCGCTCTCGAGACGGAGTCGTCGCGGCTGGAGCCCCAGACCCCCCTCTGGAATGGCGGCGCGGGCCGCGCGAGCAGGGCCGAGAGCGCGCGGACCTTCTGAACGAGCCCGACGACCGCCAGCGGGAGCCCCCCGTCGTCGGGGTAGGCGAGCCAGGCGCCGCCCTCGCCCGACCGGAGCGGACCCCCGAGCAGGGCATCCGCGTACTGGAGGGCCTCGGCCGGCCGCCCCGCGGCAAGCGACGCCCGCGCGGCCGAGGCGAGTGCGCGGGCGGCGAGACCGGGAGGGGTCCCCGGGTCGTCGGCGACCGCCCTGTAGTGGACGGCCGCCGCGGCGGGGTCGGGAGGGACCGAGAACTCCTTCCCCCAGCCCGGGGCGAGCGCGGCGGCCGCCGCCTCGTCGGTGGGCCCGGGGTCGGGCGGCGGTACGAGCCCGGGACCGTCGAGGGGGGCGCCCGGGCCGTGGCTCCGCGAGACGAGGACCGGCTCGCCGACGAGCCCCCCCGCCGCCTCGGCCGCCGCCCGGAGCGCCGCGGCCCGCCGGGCCGGGTCGGGGAGCGCCGCGGCGCCGCGGAGCCTCTCGGCCGAGGCCGCCAGCTTCGCGGCCGTCCCCCGCACCGCCGCCTCGACGCGCGCGCGCCGCGCCGCCGCCTCCTCGGCCGCGAGGCGGCTCCCCTCGCGCGAGAGGGAGAGGAGCGAGAGCATCGCCAGCACCCCCGCCGGCACGATCACGAGGCCCGCGGCGATGGCGAGCGCGAGCCGGCGGCGGAGGGGAGGGGTCATCCGGGGAGCACCTCCAGCCGGATCACCCGCTCCCCGCGGACGGCCCGTGTCCCGCCTCCCGGGACCTCGAGGGTGAGCCCCCCGCGCGCCTCGAGGTCCACGACCCGCCCCTCCACGGCGCCCTCGGGCTCGCGGACCCGCACCACCCGCCCGAGCACCGCGGACCGGGCGCGCCACGCGGCCTCGATCGGCTCCCGCTCCCCCGCCAGCAGGCGGCCGTACCCCTCGTCGAGCGCCCGGAGGAGCGAGCGCAGCAGCGGGAGCCGCGGGACGGGCCGCCCCGCCTCGCGGGCGACCGAGGTGGCCGTCTCGGCGACGTCCGGGGGCAACGCTCCGGGAGGCAGGTCCACGTCGAGACCGATCCCCAGCACGGCTCCCGGGAAGTCCCGGATCTCGGCGAGGACCCCGGCCACCTTCCTCTCCCCGAGGAGGACGTCGTTCGGCCAGCGGATCCTCGCCTCGAGCCCCGTCTCGAGCCGGATCGCCTCGGGCACGGCGAGCGCCCCGAGCACCGTCAGGTAGGCCGAATCCTCCCGCAGGATCGTCGGGCGGAGCACGACGGAGAGCCAGAGGCCCCCGCCGCGCGGCGACGCCCACGAGCGCCCCTGCCGGCCGCGCCCGCGCGTCTGCTCCTCCGCCAGCACGACGGCCCCGTCCGGCGCCCCGTCCGCGGCCCACTCCGCGCCGACGTCGTTGGTCGAGGGGACCGACTCGAGGCAGCGGATCTCGCGCCCGATCCGGCGGGTCCCGAGGCCGCGGGCGATCTCCTCGGCGTTGAGAGGCTCCATGCGGCGGGACCGGTCCCCCGGGGGTCCTCGATTGTAGCGGGCCGGCCGTTGACCCGCCGCGTGGGGGGCGCTAGGTTCGGCGCTTCCCATGGCTCTCCTCCGCCTCGAGAAGGGGACCTCGCCCGGGCGCGAGTACCCTGTCGGGGACTCTCCCCTGGTCCTGGGACGGGCCACGACCTGCACGGTGGAGGTGGACGACAAGCGCGCCTCACGAAACCACGCCCGCGTTGTGAAGTCGGGCCCCGGGTGGGCCGTGGAGGACCTCCAGTCGAGGAACGGCACCTTCGTGAACGGCGCCAAGGTCGCGCGGACGGACCTGAAGGACGGCGACGCGATCTCGATCGGGACGACGGTCTTCCGGTTCGTCGCGGCGGGCCAGGCGAACGTGGCGGTGCCGGCGCCCGCACCCCCGAAGGGGGCGGGGCGACCCGCGGCCGCCAAGGGCAAGACGGTCGTCGCCGCCTCCGCGAAGGCCCGCCCCGCGCCGAAGGGTGAGCTGGGAGGGGACGTCACGCAGGAGGCGGGGGATCTTCCGGCCTGGACGGGCCGGGCGAGGGACTACGTCCCCGAGACCAAGCGGGGCGAGGGGGAGGCCACTCCCCCCGCTCCCTCTCCCACCCCCGCTCGCGCTCCCACCCCGGCCCCTCCCGCCCCTTCCCCCGCGCTC
>JAKEIC010000051.1 GCA_022614695.1 Planctomycetales bacterium
ACGCGAGCCCCGAGTTCCCGCTCCTCGAGAGGCTCCGGCGCGAGGCGCCGGGCACGTTCCACCACTCGCAGGCGGTGGGCGAGATCGCCGCGGCGGCCGCGGAGGCGATCGGAGCCGACGCGCCGCTCGCCCGCGTCGGGGGGTTCTACCACGACGTGGGGAAGCTCCGGCGGCCGGACGCGTTCGGCGAGAACACGCCGGAGACGTGTCACCGGAAGCTCCCTCCCAAGGAGTCGGCCGCACTGATCCTCGCCCACACGCGGGACGGGACCGTCTTCGCGAAGGAGTACCGGCTCCCGGTCCCGATCGCCGCCTTCATCCCCGAGCACCACGGGACGACGATCGTCGAGTTCTTCTACAAGAAGGCGAAGGAGGCGCACGAGCGGGGAGAGGGGCCCGCGGTCCGGGAGGAGGAGTTCCGCTATCCGGGGCCGCGCCCGCGCTCGCCCGAGACCGCCCTCGTGCACCTCGCCGACTCGGCCGAGGCGGCCTCCCGGGCGCTCACCAGCGCGAGCGTGGCGGAGATCCGCGGGGTGGTGGACAAGATCTTCCGCAACAAGCTGATCGCGTTCCAGTTCGAGGAGTGCGAGCTGTCGACGGCCGACCTCGGCGCCGTCCGCGAGGTCTTCGTCCGCGAGCTGACGGTCCACCGCCACCAGCGCCCGAAGTACCCGGGCGACACGACGCGGGTGGACAAGGGCGCGGTCGAGGCGGCCAAGGCCGCCGCGGGGCAGGGCACGGGAGCGAGCACCCCGCCCTCCGCGTAGGACCCTGGTGGAGACGAGGGGAGTCGAACCCCCGACCTCTAGAGTGCGATTCTAGCGCTCTCCCAGCTGAGCTACGTCCCCAGCGGACGCGGGAGGATAAGGGGCCCGGGAGAGAGCGTCAACAGCCGGGCGCGCCCTACTTGAAGTTCCCCCTCACGAATTCCTTCCACACCGCTTCCAGCTCCTCGAAGTCCTTGTCGGTCCAGCCCTTGAATGTCTCCTCGAAGGCCTTCTTCCGGGCCATGACGGCGCGGCTCATGGCGCCGAGCATCCGGGAGGCGCCGGAAGGCTTGGGCTTGTCCTTGTCCTTCCCGTCCTTCCCGTCCCCTCCCGCTCCCCCTCCCGAGCCGCCGGTGCCACCCGTCCCACCCGTGCCCCCCGTCCCACCCGGCTCCCCCGGAGTCCCTCCGCTCCCCCCGCCGTCCTTCCCGTCCCCGCCCGTGCCCCCGGTGCCCGGGTCGTTCGGGTCCCCCGGCGGGGGAGGCGCCGGGGCGTCCTCGTCCTCGTCGCCGCCGTCTCCCCACTCCCGCTTCAGGTTCTCGAAGTAGTTCACGAGGATGTTCCGCCACTCGGGCTTGAACCTCGCCGCCACGCGCGACGTCGGCCCGCGATTCAGGAAGTAGACCATGGACCAGCCCTGGGCGTAGTTCTGGCTGATCTTCGCCGGGTTGTAGTACTGGTGCTGCTCGTACTGGAGGATCTCCTTGAGGGGCGTGTGCTGGTCCGCCGTGACCGCTCCCCGGATCGTCTCGGTCCTCCATTGGAACGGATCCGCGATCCACTTCCCTTCCTCCCAACGGTTGCCGGAGAAGTAGTCCCCGTATCCCTCGTTGAACCACGAGTGGGGCGAGACCGCGCCGCAGGCATAGTAGCAGTATTGGTGGAACGCCTCGTGGCGCAGGACCTGGAGGGTCTTCTTCGCGTTCTTGCCCTCCTTGTCGTCGTAGAAGACCAGCTCCTTGTGGTAGGGGGACCAGTACCCCGCCGACCCGCCCGGCCCCCCATACGCGTGGTAGACGCTGTTGTCCTTCGTGATGCGGACGATCGGCGCCGCCTCGTCCAGCTTCTTCTTGTCCGACGGCGGGAACCTCTGCAGGTACATCGGCCGGATCATCTCGATCTCGGCCGCCACCTTCTGGGCCACCTCGTCCCGCCCGTTGTAGACGATCACGAAGTGGCCGTCCTTGCCGTCGAGGGCCTTCGAGCGGAAGACCTTCCAGCCGGGCTGGTTGATGATCTTCTTCTGCTCGGCGTACATCCGCTTCTCGACGGGGTCCTTCCCCTCGCCGAGCTTGCTCGCGTACTTCTCGCCCTCCTCCTTGAGAGCGTCGGCGAACGTGAAGCTCGCGATGGAGGGGATGAAGACGTTCTGCAGGAGCTTGTCGTACTCCCGGTCCGAGCAGTAGTAGAAGACCACGATGTCGGCGTTCAGGTTCGGCGTGGGGATCGCGACCGCGACGCCCTTGACCTTCACGCTGACCCCGCCGAACTGGACGGTCCACTGGGTCGTGTTCTTGATCTTCGGGTGCTGGACGAGCGCCTGCCTCTTCTCGGTGAGGTTGACCAGGAGCGGGTTCGGGATGTTCTGCTTGATCCACTCGTCGAAGGTCTCGGGGTCCCGCCCGATCCGGATCACCTTCCCGTCGCCCGAGGCGGACGTCTCCGCCTTCTTCTTCGCGAAGTGCAGGAGCTTCATCTCGGGCTTCACATAGCCGCTCCCCTTGTCCTTGGCGGCGGACTGGAAGCCGGTGAGGAGCTGCGCCTCCCCCGGCTGCGGAGGCACCGCGGCCCAGTCCCCGGGGTAGTAGATCGCGAACCCGTACTCCCGGTTCTTGTAGACCCCGGAGAGCTTCTCGCCCGCCGTCCCGGGCGTGGTGAGCGCCAGGACCGCTGCGAGCGCACACGTGACCCGCAGGACCGCCGGTGCCGCGCTCATGTTCACCTCCCCGGGGAGACCAGCCCCCCATCCTATTAACCCCGGAACCCCGGTCAAGGACGAACCTGTCCGGTCAGACGCCGGAGGGCGTCGCGGACCTCCCGCGGGATCCCTCGGGCCGCCGCAAGCGCCGCCAACGCCTCGCACTCGGGCCCCGGGCCGACCGCCCCGGGCAGGGAGGCGATCCGGACGAGCGCGGGGAGGAGGCCTGCGGCCTCCCCACGCGCCACCGCGCCGGCCGCGAGGACCCGGGCCGCGGCCTCGACGGCGACGCGGCGCTCGTCCTCGCCCGACGCGGCGTCGCCCGCGTCCCCCAGGAGCTCCCGGAGGAAGGAGGCGGCGGCGGGCGCGGCCTCGGGGAGCGCCGGGGGCTCGGCGAGAAGCCCCGCGAGGATCGGCACGAGCGGGACCTCGCGCGTGCGCCGCCACTCGGAGAGGAGCGCCGCCGTCGCCTCGGCGCGGAGCCGCCGGCCCCCCTGGCGAGCGTGGCGGGAGAGGCGGGCCAGGGTCTCGGCCACGCGGATCCGCGCCCCAGGCGCGAGGACGATCCCTCCCCCGGCGAGGCGGCGCCACGTGGCGAGGAGGGCCCGCGCGACGGGGGCCGCGGGGCCCCCCGGCCGCTCCGCGAGGGTCCGGAGCGCGTCGAGGGCCGCCGGGACGGCGCGCACGTGGATCGCGGCGCCGGGCCCCTCGGCGAGGTCGCCTCCGCGCCGGGTCGCGACCTCCGTCCCCGCGGCGCCACCGCCGGCGCCGGTCTCCTCCAGCAGCCGCAGCAGGTCCCGCACGGTCTCGTCCCGCTCTCGCGCCGAGAGCGGCCCGCCGCGCCCGACGTAGTCGCGGAACCCCTCGGCCGCCCCGGCCAGGTCCGGGCCGGGCGGACCGGCGAGCCGCCCCGCCAGGTCGCGGAGGATCCGGCGCCGGAGCGGCGCGGGGGAGGCCGGGTGGGCCGCGAGCCTCCCGGCCAGCGCCAGCGCGGCGTCGGCGAGCGAGAAGCCGCGGGAGAGGGCGAGCCGCCGCGCCTCGAGGGCGCCCCGGCGGACCGCGGCGGCCCCCGCGCGGCGGCCCGCGGCCCGCCTCTCGGCGTCGGCGATGCGCGCCGCCCGCTCGATCGCGCGCCGCCGGAGCGGCCGGGAGAGGAGGTCGTCCGCCGCGAAGGAGACGAGGGCCGGCACGGCCTCGCTCCCGAGCCCCTCCATCGCCCCGAGCACCTCCTCGGTGAACTCCTCGCCCGCGCCCTGGCCGAGGAGCGCGAGGGCGGCGGCGGCCACGGCGCGGCGCGCGGGGAGC
>JAKEIC010000052.1 GCA_022614695.1 Planctomycetales bacterium
CCGGCGGCGCGGATCTCCGGACGCTCCCGGAGCGCCTTCTCCACGAGCGCCGCGGCCGGAGTCCCTTCCGGGACGAGCGAGACGGGGACGGGCCGCGAGTCGGACGGCAGGAGAGTCACCTCCGGGTCGAGGCGGAGCAGGGTCGCCAAGCGGACGCCGACCGTCCGCCGCCTCTCCTCGGCGCGCTCGACCCCGAGCCTGTGGTGCGCGGCCCGGGTCCGGGCCCGGAGGACGTCCCCGCGGAATCCCCGCCCCGCCTCCACGGCCGCCTCGACCTGGGTCCGGAGCCTCTCGGCGATCTCGAGCGAGCGACGGTGGATCTCGGCCTCGGCCGAGGCCAACGACAGGTCCAGGTAGGCCTCGGCCGCGTCCCGGGCCACGTCCCGGCGGCGCGCCTCCCCTTCGTCGCGCGCGGCGTCCACCCGCTGCGCGGCCGCGAGCGTCGCGAAGACGGACCGGCCGAGGTCCCACTCGAGGACCCCGCGAGCCGCGAAGTGGAAGCTCTGTTTGTCCACGTTCTGGAGGTCCCCCGAGGTCCCCTGTGTGAGCCCGTCGAGGCGGGCGTAGCCCCCGCCGAGGGTCGCGTACGGCAGGAACGACTGGAGCGCCATCGCCCGCTCCGCCTCGGCGGCTGCGATCCGCTCCCGGACGAGCCCCACCTCGATCGGCGATGCGCCCGAGAGGCGCAGGACGGTCGGGAGGTCCACGCGAAACGTCTCCCCGGCCAGCGGCTTCCCGCCGCGGGCGGGCCAGCCGGGGACCGACGACCCCGCGGGCCACGGAGCGAGGTCGGCGTCCGGCAGCCCCGCGCAGCCGGCGAGCGCGGCCAGGACGAGGAGCGCCGCGGAGCCTCGACTCAACGGGCGCCGCCCTTCGGCACCGCGACGACGCGGTCTCCGTCCTTCACCATCGAGGCGCCGGCCACGACGACGGTCGCGTCCGCCGCGAGGCCCTCCAGGATCTCGACCCGGTCTCCGTCGTCCACGCCCATCTTGACCTTGATCTTCTTCACGACGCCGTCCGCCACGACGAAGACCGAGGTCGCCCGCTTCTCGACGAGGAGCGCCCCGGCGGGCACCGTGAGGACGTTCTCGTGAGGCTCGAGGTCGAGGAGCACCGACGCGAACATCCCGGCGGCCAGCTCCCGCTTCGGGTTCTCGACGTCCCCCTCCACGGCCATGGTCCGGCTGCGCTCGGAGAGCGCCCCGGCGAGCCGCGCGACCGTCGCGGTGAACTCGCGCCCCGGGAGCTCCTTCACGGTGAACCGGACCCGTCGCCCGACGGCGAGGTTCGTCACCTCGGGCTCCGGGACGAAGAACTCGAGCCGGAGGGTCGCGTCGTCCACGAGGTGGACGATGGGGGTGGCGTTCTTGGGGGAAGAGCTCGCGAGGGGGATCAGGCCGCCGGGGTGGACGAACCGCTCCGTGACCAGGCCCGCGAAGGGGGCGCCCAGGGTCGCGAAGTTGCAGTCGGCCTTGGCCCGGTCGCGCATCGCGGCGGCCGTGCGCACGGAGGCCTCGGCGGCTCCCCGGGCGGCCTCCGCGGCGGCGAGCGCGGCGGTGCACACCTTCGCCGCGGCCCTCGCCTCCGAGAGCTTCGCGCGGGCGACCTCGTCCCGGCCCCGGGCCTCGTCGGTCTGGTCCTGCGAGACCATGTCCGGGGCCTTCGCGCGCGCGGCCGTCGTCCTCTCGGCCAGAAGCGCCCGGAGGCTCGCCTCGGCCTCGGCCGCCATCACCGCCGCCGCCGCGCGCTCCCCCTCGGCCTCCGTCTTCGTCCGTTCGGCCACCGCCCGCTCGACCGCCGCGCGGGCCTCGGCGAGCTTCGCCTCCGCCGCCGCGAGAGAGGCCTCGACCTCGGGGACGTCCAGGACCGCGAGGACCTGGCCTTCGGTCACGCGCGAGCCGCGGTCCACGGAGATCTCCCGGCAGTAGCCGGCCACGCGGGCGTAGAGCGCGGCCTCGCGGAACGGTCGCAGGGTCCCGGGGAGGGAGAGGGGCCGGGAGATCGTCACGCGCTCGGGGCGGGTGACCTCGACGTGCGGGGCCGCGACGGGCGCCGCGCCCCCGGGGGCGTCCCCGGCGGCCCGGGCGTCGGGGACGGGAGCGCCCCCCGCGAAGGTGAACGCCGCGAGTCCCACCCCGGCCACTGCCGCGCCGAATCCGACCCAGGTCCTTCGCATGCGATCCCTCCTAGGCACCGGCCGCGGCCGGGGCCGGGGCCCGCCGGACGAGCGTGTAGAGCACCGGGACCACGAACAGGGTGAGAACCGCCGAGGCGATCACGCCGCCGACGACCGCGCGCGCGAGCGGGATGTTGGCCCCCCCGACGATGGCCATGGGCGTGAGGCCGAGCGCGGCCGCGAGCGAGGTCATGAGGATCGGCCGCAGCCGCGCGCGCGCCGCCTCGAGGACCGCCTCGGTCGGCGAGACCCCGCCCGCCGCGAGCCGCCGGTTCGCGAACTCGACGAGCAGGATCGAGAACGACACGACGATCCCGACCATCATGATGCTGCCGAGCAGCGCCGGGACCGACAGGGACGTCCCGGTGAGGAAGAGAGTCGCGACGACCCCGATCCCGCCGAGAGGCACCGCGAGCATCACGACGAGCGGATCCAGGAACGACCGGAACTGCACGACCATCACGAGGTAGACGAGCACGGCGGCGAGACCGAGCCCGAACCCGAGGCTCTTGAACGACTCGTCCATCCGGCCCGCCTCCCCGAGCATCCGGATGAGGTAGCCGGAGGGAACGCGGCCCCCGGCCTTCACCGCCGCGACTTCGCGCTCGATCTCATCGGCCACGGAGCCGAGGTCCCGCCCGTCCACGTCGGCGTAGACGTCTATCACCCGCTGGATGTTGCGGTGGGTGACCTCGGAGGGGACCGTCCCGCGACGGAGCGTCGCGACCGCGGAGACCGGGAGGGGCCGCTCGGCGCCTGGCGCCGTGATCGGGATGTTCCGGAGGGTATCGAGGGACTGGATCGCCTCCTCGGCGTACTGGGCGCCGACCCAGTAGTGGTTCCCGTTCCCGTGGTCAATCCAGAACGACTTCGCGAAGGAGATGCTCGAGTTGAGGGAGGTGACGAGGTTCTTCACGACCTCCTCGCTGTTCAGGCCCACGGCGGCCGCGCGCACCCGGTCCACCTCGACCTCGATCTTGGGGGCGTCGAGCCTCTGCTGGATGCGGACGTCCACCGTCCCGGGGATCCGGGCGATCCGCGAGCGCAGCTCCTCGGCGATCCCGCGGGCGACGTGGAGGTCGTTCCCCTCCACCTGGACGTCGAGGGGGGCGGGGAGCCCCTGGTTCAGCGCCGCCGTGAGCATCCCCCCGGTGTCGAAGGCGAACTCGACCCCGGGGAACCGCGGCGGCAGGACCTCCCGGAGCCGCCGGGCGACCTCTTGGGAGGTGCGGGTCCGGCCGGCCGAGAGCTGGACCAGCACGAAGGCGTCCTGCGGCCCGGAGTTCGGCGTGTAGGCCGCCGGCCAGTCCATGAGGACCCCGATGTTCGTGATCAGCTTCGTCAGCTCGCCCTCCGGGATCTCGGCCTTCACCGCCTTCTCCACCCCGACACACAGCTCCTCGGCCTTCTCGACCCGGGTCCCGGACGGCGCCCGGACCCGGATCATGAGCTGCCCGGCGTCCACGCGGGGGAAGAGCTCGCGGCCGACGTGCGGGGCCAGCGCCGCCGCGCCCCCGGCC
Source organism: Planctomycetales bacterium (assembly GCA_022614695.1). Classification (GTDB taxonomy): domain Bacteria; phylum Planctomycetota; class JAKEIC01; order JAKEIC01; family JAKEIC01; genus JAKEIC01. The sequence goes on from JAKEIC010000052.1 coordinate 3,700, forward strand.
GCCAGGAGGACGGCCCCGAGGACGACCCACCGTCCGCGCAGCACCGCCGCCAGCGTCCGGGAGTAAGCCCCCTGCAGCCCCTCGAACACGCGCCGGAGGAGCCCCGCGAGGAGACCCTCGCGCGCCTCCGCGGCCGGGCGCTTCCCGAGGAACTTCGCCGCGAGGAGGGGCACGAGGGTCATCGCGAACACGAACGACCCCGCCATCGCGAACGCGACCGCGACGGCCAGCGGCGTGAAGAGGAACTTCCCGACGCCCGCGAGGAAGACGACCGGCACGAAGACGACGAGGATCGTGAGAGTGATGACGAGGACGGGTCCCGCGACTTCGAGCGCCCCTTGCTGCGCGGCCGCCGCGGCGCTCTCACCCCCCTCGTGCCGCCTCTCGATGTTCTCGAGGACGACGATCCCCTGGTCAATGAGAAGCCCGATCGCGACGGCGAGCCCCCCGAGCGTCATCGAGTTGACGGTGTGGCCCGAGAAGTGCAGCCCGAGCACCGCTCCGAGGAGCGCGAGGGGGAGCGCGACGACGAGGATCAGAGTCGGCCGGAGCGACCGGAGGAAGAGGAGCACCATCACGGCGGCGAGGAGGGTCCCGAACAGGGCCTCGCCTCCCAGCGCCCGGATCGCGTCCCGCACGTAGACCGACTGGTCGAAGACGACGTCCAGGTTCATCCCGGGCGGGAGCCGCTCCTTCATGGGTTCGGTCGCCGCCTTCACGCCATCGACCACACGGATCGTGTTGGCCCCCGGCTGCCGATAGACGGGAGCGTAGACCTGCCGCCGCCCGTCCACCCGGACGATGTTCGTCTGGAAGTCGGCCGTGTCCTTCGTCGTCGAGACGTCCTTGAAGAGGACGGGCCGCCCGCCCTCCATGCTGAGGGGGAAGTTCCCGATCTCGGCGACCTTCGGCACCATCGCGTTCGTGTCTATCTGGTACTCGAACCCGCCGAGCCGGGCGCTCCCGGTCGGGATGAACACGTTGTTCCTGTGGAGCGAGCGGACCACGTCCATCGGGGCGAGCCCGCGCGCCTCGAGCGCGTCCTTGTCCACGTACGAGAGGATCCGGCGGAGCTTCCCGCCGTAGACCGCCGGCGCGATCACCCCCGGGATGCTCTGGAGCTTGTTCCGGAGCTGGAAGTAGGCGACGTCGTAGACCTCCGTCTCGTCCATCTCGGGGTGGGAGACGGAGAGGAGGCAGAGGGGGACCGAGGCCGTCGGGTCGAAGGGCATCACCATCGGCGGCACGGTCCCGGGCGGGAGGTAGTAGAGGTCCGACATCGCGTAGGACGTGACCTGGGACATCGCGGCGTTCGGGTCTATGTCCTCGTGGAAGAAGTCCTTCACGATGCTCACCCCGAGCATGGACTTGCACTCCTGCCCGGAGATGCCGACGGACTGCCCCGTCCAGCGCTGCATGCGGGTGCTGATGTCGCGCTCGACGGTCTCGGCGTCCATCCCCGGGTAGAAGGTGACGATCTGGACCGCCGGGGCCTTGAACATGGGCAGGAGGTCCACCGGGATCTTGAAGAGCGCGAGCCCTCCCATGACGAGGACCGCCAGCGCGAGCACGGCGATCGCGTAGGGGTTCCGGAAGGCGAGACGGACGAGGGCCAACGATCCTCCGCGCAGGCGACGGCGCCCCCGCCCGCCCGCGGCTTTCCACCGTGGATGTCGGGAGTCGCCGGCTTTATTACCCCTGTCTGATTCCGGCCGTCTCGGGACATGCACCGGCAGGTAGAAGCGATCCGCCCGAGCGGCGGAGGAGGTCGTCATGCGAACCGGAACGTGGACGGCGGCGGTGGGGGTGCTCGCGGGAGCGGGGCTCCTCGCGGGGTGCGGCGAGAAGTCGGGGGGCGGCGGCGCCGCGGCGCCGGCCAAGGGCGCCGCCGACGCCGGCACGGCGGTCGCGAAGAAGGACCGCTGGAAGTGCGCCTGCGGCAAGGTGAAGGAAGTGGACGCGGGCGCGGCCACGCCGAGCTGCTGAGGCACGATGACCAAGCTGCCGTAGGCAGCGGACATTCACCGGGGACGGCCCGAGGGGATCGCCCCCCGAGGGAGAGCCGATGAACAAGACGAGAGCGACCCGCCTCCTCGCGGTCGCGGCGGTCCTGGTTTCCAACGGGTGCAGGGGGAGCGCCGCCGTCCCCGCGCGGTCCGGGGAGGCGACGCCCGCCGAGTCAGGCCGGGGGTCGCTCCCGGACGCCGGGGACGGGCCCCTGGTCGTGATCGCGCGCGGGAGATTCGGGGACCTGCTGGTCTCCGTGTCATCCCCCGGGACGCCGACATCGGGGGACCAACCCGTGACGATCGAAGCGGACGTGAACGATGCGGGCGGGGGACGCGCCGCGGGCCTCAGCCTGAGTCTCTCTGTCTCCCGCGACGCGGCGGGAGACGCCATCGCGCCCTCCGGGTCCTCCTACCCGATGGGGGTCTGTCCCGGGTGCGGGGCCTATCGCGCCGACGTGCGGTTCCCGGAGTCGGGGCGCTACGCCGTGAGGCTGTCGCTGGAGGCCGCCCCGGGCGATGTGCCCCGCGAGCTCCTGCGGTTCGCGCTCGACGTACCGTAAGAGTCTGAACGGAAGCCCGTCCCGACATACACTGGGTGGGTCCATGTCCGACCTCTGCGACGAGTTCCGGGCGCTCTGCGAGGCGGTCCGGCGGCCGCTCCTCGCCTTCTGCCGGCACGCCGTCTGGCGCGCGGACGATGCCGAGGACCTGCTCCAGTCGGCGCTTCTGACCGCCTGGCGCCGGTTTGGGGAGTTCCGGCCGGGCACGAACTTCCGGGCCTGGGTCTTCCGGATCGCGGCGCTCGAGGCGCGGAACGTCAACCGGCGGTCGAGGGGGGCACCGCTCCCGGAGGAGGAGCCGCCCGGGAGGGCTCCCGACGTCGTGGAGATGCTGGAGCGCGAGTGGGACTACGAGGCCCTCCTCGCGGACCCCGAGACCGTCGTCGCGAGGCTCTCGGGGGAAGTCCGGGTGGCGCTCGGGACGCTCACGCCGAATGAGAGGTCGGTGCTCCTCCTGCGGGCGATCGGGGACCTCGCGTACCGCGAGATCGGGGACGCCCTCTCCATGCCCCTCGGGAGCGTCATGGGGTTCCTCTCGCGGGCGAGGCGCAAGATGCGCGAGCGGCTCACCGAGGCCGCCCGGGCGCGGGGGCTCGTGGGCGAGTCCCCGAGGGGGTCGCCGTGACCTGCCCCGAGGCGCGCGCCCTGCTGGACCGGCTCCTGGACGGCGCGCTCGATCCGGTCGAGGAGCGGGCGCTCGGGGACCACTTGGCCGCGTGCGCGACCTGCCGGGGCCGCGCGGACGCCGAGGGGCGGCTCGAGGCGGCCATCGCCGGCGCCCTCTCGGAGCCGGGCCCGGACGCCGACGCCGCCTGGGAGAGGGCGATGGCGCGGCTGCCCGCGCCGAGGCGATCGCGTGCCCCGGTGGTCGCGGCCGCCGCGGGGCTCCTCCTCGCCGGGGCCGCCGCGCTCTGGCTCGCCCTGCCCCGCCACCGGGAGGTGGACCTGGCCGCGGCCCTTCTGGCCTGTCACGGCGACCTGCTCGCGAACCGCGTCACCCTCACGGAAGCTCCGATCGGGGAGGCCTGCCGATCGCTCCGCTCCCGGATCGAGGGCCTGCCCAAGCTCCCGCCGGCCCTCCCCGAGGGGTTCATCCTCGCCGGGTCCGGCGTCTGCTACCGGGACGGGACGCCGATCGGCTACCTCGCGGTGCACCGCGGCGCCGCGCCGCTCTCCGTCGCCGTCCTCCCTCCCGCCTCCCGGGCCGCGTTCCCCGAGGCATGGGCGCGCGTCGAGTCGCCGGGCGGCCTCTTCCACTGCCGGGCGTCGGGCCTCTCGTTCTGCGCCTTCCGGGCGGACGATGGCCTCGCCGCCGCGCTCGGGGACGTCTCGCCGGCGGACCTCGAGGCGCTCGCGGGGGCGTGGAGACGGTAAGGGCCTGTCAGGGAATAGGGCCAAGAGTCACGCGGAGCGCCGGGGGTGCAGATGCGAGGCGCGCCGACGAGGCGTACCGGCGGAGAGGTACGCCGACGGAGGCGCAACGAAGCAGATGCGACCCCGCCGCCCGCGTGACGAAGTTGGAATTACTCCCTGGCAGGCCCTAAGCTGCGCGCGGGATGCGCGCCGGGATCCTCCTCGCCGGAATCACCGCGGCCGCCTTCATCGGGAGTTGCTCCGGGGGACCGCCCCCGGACGGCGAGGCACCGGCCGCCGCGCGGGTCGAGCCGTCCCCCATCGTGCTCTCCGCCCCGTTCGGCTGAGCCGCGGTCCCGGGGCTGGGCTGAGGCTCGGCCCTGGCGCCCGTGCTCCGGCGCCTGGACGGGATCCCGGGGGTCGCGGAGTCGCGCGTGGACTGGACGGGGCGGTTCCTCCTCCTCGCGCTCGAGCCCGGGGCGGACGCGGCCGCGGCGGCCTCGGCCGCCCTCGCGCTCCTCGGACCGGGCGCGAGTCGCCTCGACTCCGCGGCGGCCTCGGAGCAGGTCGAGGCCTTCCGGCGCGGCGAGCGCTGGATGCGCGCCGGGGAGACGGTGGAGATGTCGCGGGAGGAGGCGCGGGTGCTCGCGCGCCGCACGGCCGAGCGGGCAACGCGGGAGGAGGGTCTCGCTCCCGAGGAGGCGGCGGCGGTCCTCGCCGCCCTGGACGAGGCCCTCACGGAGGGGCTCCGCCGGCTCCACGAGCCCGGGGCGGTCCCGCGCGGGGACGCGGCCGGGGTCGCCGGACTCCTCCAACCCGTCGAGGCGCGGCTCCGGGAGTCCCTCCCCGAGGGGCGCGCCGCCCGCGTCGCCGCGGCGCTGCGCCGGGCGTTCCTCGTCGCGACGGGGAGGACCGGAGGGAGTCGCGGGACGCGGTGAGCGGCGGGGGTCTCCTGCCCGGACCCTGCTGAACCGTGTCCCGATCAGCGGGTCGTCGGGTCGAGCCCGACCGAGCGCACCACGGCGCGCAGATTCGCGTCCTCCGCTCCTCCAGCGGGGAGCCTGGCCGCGAGCGATTCGAGATCCTCGGGCCGGTCCACATCCGAGAGCGTGCGCAGCAGGGCGACGTCCAGCCCCTCCGCCCGCGCCGCGCGGAGCGTGGACTCGAGGACTCCGCCCGTCCCCCAGGGGACTCCCCGCAGGAGCGAGGGCTCCGGGGCGTTCAGGCCCAGGAGCCAGTAGCCGCCATCCGCGGCCGGGCCGAGCACGGCGTCGGACCGCGCGAGCGAGGCGAAGGCCTCCTCGACGTCCGCGGGCGCCACATCGGCGCAGTCGGTTCCGAGGAGGACCACCCGGTGGGCGCCGGCGACGAAGGCGGCGTCGGCCGCCCCTGCGATCCGGGCTCCGAGATCCCCCTCCACCTGGGGGACCGCGCGCCAGGGGGGCCCGAGCCACGCCTCGACCTCCGCGAGGGCGTCGGGCGGCGTGACGGCCACGAGTCCCACGCGCCCGGCATGGAGCGCCGGAGCGAGCCGGTGCGCCACCGTCTCTCCCAGGACGCGATAGACCCCGAGCGCGCGCTCCGGGCCGAGTCCCGCGGCGAGCCGCGACTTCACTGTCCCGAGACGAGGGGCGCGGGCGAGCAGGACCACCGCCTCGCGCGGGCGGCCGTCCCCACGGGAACCGTAGCGTCGCGCGAGCGACGCCGGGTCCTCGCCCAGGGCATGGCGGAGCCGCAGGGCCCAGTTCCGCGCCTGCCGCCGCCACGGCCCCTCGGCCGTGTACCGGCGGGCGGAGGAGGTCACGGCGAGCCGGGAAACCACGAGCCTGCCGAGCCGACCGAGCGTCGCGGACAGCTCGATGTCCTCGAACAGCGGCACCGGAGGGTATCCCCCGGCGGCGGCGAACCGCTCGCGACGGACGAACAGGCCCTGGTCGCCCCCGGCCTGGCGAAGCCAGCGCGAGCGGAGGGTGGCGCCTGCATCGGCGACCCGGTAGGCGACGCCAGCGGCGTCGAGCCGGAGTCGGAACACCCCCGCGGAGACGGCCGGATCTTCGAGGACGCGGCGGATCTCGCCTCCCGCGCCTGCGGGGAGGCGCGTGTCGGCGTGCAGGAACAGCAGGAGCCTCCCATGGGCTGCTGCCGCTCCGGCGTTCGCCTGTCGTCCGCGTCCGCGGGGCGCCGGGAGGAAGCTCGCTCCGAGGGACTCGGCGACGGCCCGGGTCCCGTCCCCGCTCCCCCCGTCCGGCACCACGATCTCGTGCGGTCCGAGCGCGGCGCACGAGGCGATCGTCCGGGGGAGAGCGGCCTCCTCGTCGAGGGTGGGGATGACGACGGAGATCAGCTCCCGCGGCATCCGCTACCCGTTGCCGCACGTCCCCCGGGCGCGGCAGCAGTAGGTCGCGCACGAGGGGTGCGCCAGCTCGACGGGGCGCTCCACGGCCTCAAGGAGCGAGGACCCCAGATCGAACCGCAGGAACTCGGGGATTGACCCCTCGTCCGAGGGCACCAGGATCGGGCACGGGTAGATCCGGCAACGCCCCCCGCGCCTCGCGACGAGCCGGCTCTTGTGGCACATGAGGGTCGTCGGGTCCGTGCCCGTCGTCCGCAGGTCCTCCTCCGTCGCCCCGGTCGAGGGAGGCTCCTGGGCCGTGCGCGCCCGTTGGGCCCCCTGGATGAGGACGGCGGGGAGGATCTTGACCTCCACCCGCGCGCCTCGGGCGGCGAAGAGGTCTCGCGTCGCCCGGACGACGTGGGCGGGGGGCACGGGATTCCCCCGGAACACCTCGGCCGAGAGAGTCACGATGGGGACGAAGCCCATCTCCGCCAGGCGGACCACGTTCCTCGCCGTGGTCTCGAAGGCGTCCCGGACCCTGCCCCCGCCGTCCCGCCGGATCGCGTCGTGGCGCTCCGGCTCGTAGTGATCCAAGCTCACGCGGATGCCGAGCCGATCGCCGTGGACCTCCCGGAGCCGGCGGAGGTCCGCGAGGCGCCGCTCCAGCGGCTCCGTGCCGTTCGTCAGCGCCGTCGTCGGCGCGACCGCGAGCGAGTCCTCGAGCAGCCCGACGATGTCGGCCGAGAGGAACGGCTCGCCGCCCGTGAGGTAGACCTGCCGGACCCCGAGCGCCCGCGCCTCGGCGAGGAACGGCGAGACGTCGGACCGGCCAAGAGGCTCGAGGGTTCGGTTCGCCGGCGAGGAACCCGTGTAGCAGTGGAGGCACCGAAGGTTGCAGACGGAGCCCGTGAAGAGCCAGAGATCGTCGAGGGTCGGGCGTCCGTCGCGCCGGTGGAACGGGACGCGGGCAAAGGGGGCGGTCTCAGCGAGGGTCGAGCTCATGGGCAGCAGGCCCCTCCGGTGGCCTCGATCGCGGGCGTCGGAGCCGGGACGCAGGAGAACGGGCCGAAGTGTCTCCGCGCGGGTGTCACGTCGAAGTGCGGGGCGAGCCGACCGAGGCGCAGGAGATTCGCGGTGTTGCGACAGACGGCGACCGGGCGAGCCCGCTCGAAGACGTGGCGGCGGTCCAGGACGAGCCTCGCGGGCGCCGTCGGGACGGTGCCCCGATACGTCGCGATCTGACCGTAGTCCTCGCAGCCCGGCTCGAGAGGGGGGAGCGACTCGGCGCCGATCGTCTCCGGTCGGGTGAGCTTCACGCCACGCCAGACGACGGAGCAGCAGCCGGCCGGATCGCCCGTCCGCTTCGCGACCTCCTCGGTCGGGATCGCGCGGCGCGAGACCTCCCAGAGGTACGGGAAGCCCGCCTCCGCGATCGTGCGGCGCAGGTCCCTCTCGTAGGCCGCGTTGCCGAGGCACTCGGCCACGAGGTCCGGGTCCTCGCGCCAGGAGGCCGGGAGGCGCCGGTCCGCGACGATGTCCGAGAGGGTCCACTCGCCCGCCTCCCGGAGCACCCGGTGGATCGTCCCGAACACGAGGTCCTTCCGGGGGGAGAGGTTCACGACGCAGTTCGAGACGACGAGGTCCACGGATCGGTCCGGGACGGCATCGCACGTCTCGATGAGGCCCTCGTGGAACTCGGTCGTGGGCGCGGGGAACCCGAAGCGGGAGGCGACCTCGGGCGCGGCCCTCCGGGCGACGGCGAGCTGCTCGGGCGTCATGTCCACCCCGATCACGCGGCCGCGCGGTCCCGCGTAGAACGCGAGGACGAAGACGTCCGCCCCCCGACCGCACCCGAGGTCCAGGATCGTGAGGCCGCGGAGGCCGACGAGGTCCGACGGGATCGGGCTCCCGCAGCCGGCGTAGCCGGAGACCACCTCGGTGGGGAGGAGCTCCAGCACGGAGCCGTGGCTCTCCGCCGTCGCGACCGTGCAGCACGCGGCCGTCTCGAAGTCCGCCGACGTCCGCAGCCGGCGGCCATAGAAGTCCCGGAGGTGGGCGCGGAGCGGGTCCTCTCCCGCGGACCGGGCCGGGGTCCTCGGCAGGGTATCGGTCTCCATCCGTGATCTCCTTTCGCCCTCGGGAGCCGCGCGGGTCAGGGGGTTCCCGTCCCGAGACTCGGGAGCCCCCGTGTGAGCACGAGACACGCCGCGCCGAGCAGCGCCGATCCGGGGGCCGTGACGACCCAGGCGAGGAGGAAACCGCGCACGGCTCGCCGGTTCACGGTGCGCTCCTCGCGCTGCATCCCGGTCCCGACCAGCGCCCCGCAGGCGACGTGCGTCGTGGACATCGGGAGTCCGAGGACGGCGCCGGCCCCGACGAGACCGGCCGTCCCGAGGCTCGCCGCGAATCCGTCCACGCGGTCGAGGGGAGTCACGCCGTCCGCGAGGACGCGCGTGACCCGCAGCCCGGCGAGGATCCCTCCGACGCCCATCCCGACGGCGACGAGCGCGAAGGTGAGGGACAGGGAGGCGCCCGAGGCGGCCAGGGCCGGCACGCCGAGCACCACGGCCACGAGCTTCGGGGAGTCGTTCATGCCGCGCGCGAAGCTCGTGAGCCCGCTCGTCATCCACTGCAGGGCGTCCACGGAGAACCTCGCGGCGGCGGGTCCGTGTGCCGCGCAGACCGCCGAGGGGGCGAGGGAGAGACGGAGACCGGGGATCCCGGCGAGGTGCGCCGTCGCGGGTTCCCCCGCGAAGACCGGCGCCGGCGCGGGAACCACCTCGGCGCAGAGGCAGTCGAGCGACGCCCGTGTCGCGCCCCCGGGGGCCAGTCGGGCGAGGCGGCGAAGCACCCCGCCAGCCACCACTCCGGCGAGCGGAGCGAGGAGGAGAGGCAACGCCACCCGGCTGCCGACCTCCGCCCAGCGCACGGAGCCGAACCCGTAGGCGGCGGCGCCCACCCCCGCGAGCGCGCCCACGAGGGCGTGCGTCGTCGAGACCGGGAAGCCCGCGGCCGTGGCGCCGACGACCCACACAGTCGCCGCCGCCAACGTCGCGAGGGCCGCGGCGTCCGTCGGGGCGCCCCCGCACCAGAGCCCGCTCCCGAACGCCGAGAGGAGGGCGCCGCCCCAGAGCGCTCCCCCGACCGTCCCGCCGAGGGTCCACCCGGTCCCCCACCACAAGGCGCGCCGGATCCCCGCCACGCGGCTTCCCGCGAGCGTCGCGACCCCCTTCCCCACGTCGTTCGCGCCGTTCGCGGCCGCCAGCGCGAGGCCGAACGCCGCTGCGAGGAGCGCGATCCAGGTCACCGGCGGTCCTCCTTCCCCTCCGGCTTCCCCTCCGGAGGCGGAGGCTGCTCGTTGATCGTCCAGTCGTAGTCCATGGTCTCGATGTCGAGGTCCTCCCTCGCCAGGAACTTCCGGTCCTCCTCCCCCGGGAGCCAGCGGGCCGCGAAGTCGAGCTTCGCGCGGTCCGTGCCGCCGAAGTCCTCCCCGAACCAGTCGAGGATCTTCGAGACGTGGACCGTCTTTGCCTCCCGATCCATTCGGAAGTGGCGAGGATCCGAGAAGAACTCACGAGCGGCCTCCGCGAGCTGGTCCTTGATCCTCGACCCCCCGTAGGCCCCGTTCCGCAGCCTGGGGCAGCCCTTGGACGCGCAGACGATGGCGAAGTGGATCCGCGGCTCGTCCATCTTCCGGAGGATCCTGTGCTCGATGTCGTCGAGCGAGCGCTCGGTCCCCTCGACGACGATCCGCACGTCCGAGAAGAAGTGGAAACCCCAGAAGCGCGAGGTGTGGTTCCGGATGCTCGTGGTGGGGTAGAAGTGGAGCATGCCCTTCACCGTGAGCGCGTTGTACGCGTCCACCCAGAAGGCGAGGATCTCCTCCCGGTCCGCGAGCCCTCCGGGACGGACCGCCGCGAGCGACTCGAGGTAGAGATCGAGGGCCGGCCGGTCCGACGCCTTCCAGGCCCGGTAGTTCACGAGGCCGTGCACGTCCACGTGCTTCCGGAGGAGCGCGTCGAAGGCGCGGTGATCCAGGCGCCGATCCTCGCGGACGGGCGCCGCGACCCCGGCCCGTGGCCGGACCACGATGGGGTCCTCGGCTAGCGCGGTCGCCGCAGCGGCGGCCACGACCCCGAGGCCCAGTGCGGTCCGAACGGCAACTTCGCGGAGCATGGCGGAGCTTCCCTCCCGGCCCTCGGACCTCTGCTCCCAGGGATGTCGGCACCGTCCCCGATCCTGCCGCCCGCCAGGAGTCGGGCGAGCCCGGACATTCCGGGGTGGTGACCCGCGAAGCGACTGGAGATGCGACACCGCCCTCCCCGAGCGTGGGAGGTGGTCGTCGGCTCGCCCTCCTGGTGCTCCTGCTGGCCGCGGCGTCGGGCGCGGCGTACGCGCTCCGGCTCGACCGGAGGGCGCTCGAGATGGCCGAGGTCTTCCGGGGGGCCGGCCTCGCGGGGGCCCTCGCCTTCGGCGCGGCCTACGCGCTCGCCACGATCGCGATGGTGCCGGGTTCCCTCCTCACCCTCGCGGCCGGGTTCCTCTACGGACCCTGGTACGGGACCCTGCTCGTCTCTCCGGCGAGCCTCGCGGGCGCGGCGGGGGCCTACGGTCTCGGGAGGACCGCGGCCCGCTCGTGGGTGGCCGGCCGGATCGCCCGATACCCGGTCCTCGCCGCGGCGGACTCGGCTCTCGGGCGCCGGGCGCTCCTCATGGTCGCCTTGCTGCGGC
>JAKEIC010000053.1 GCA_022614695.1 Planctomycetales bacterium
CCGCGCCCCCGCGCGCGCGGCGGGGGAGGTAGAATCGCGGCCGATGTCCGACTTCGTCGGTCGCGAAGCGGAACTCTCCCTCCTCGCCCGAACCGAGGCGGCGGGACCGGGGGAGCCTCTGCTGCTCGTGGGCGGACCCAAGGTCGGGCGCACGGCCCTCCTCGTCGAGTTCCCTCGGCGGCGCGGGGCGCGCGCCGGGGGAGGGGGCCCGGGCGGAGGCGGGATCCTCCTCGCCCGGGTCCCGTGCGCGGCCGCGGGGCTCTCGCCGCTCTCGTTCGCGGGCGCCGTGGGCGGGGCGCTCGCGCTCGCCTGCGCCGAGGCCGACGGCGTGGCGGCCGAGCCCGACCGGTTCCTCGACCCGGAGACCTTCCCGCGGGCGGGGGAGGGGTTCCCGGTCCGGGCGATCGCCGACTATGCGCGGGCCCTCGGGAGCTTCGCCTCGGGCGCCCGCAAGGGCGGGGACGCGCTGCTGCGGGCCGCGGCCAACCTGGCCGACGTCGTGGGCGAGGAGAGGAAGTCGGCCGTGGGACTCCTCCTCGACGACCTGCACGCGCTCGCCGGCAGTCCCGCGGCCGCGTCCCTGGCGGCGTTCGGCGAGGTGGCCGCCGCCCGGCGCCGGGCCGTCCTCGTGGGGACGGCCCGCTCGGGTGCGGCGGCGCGCGCGCTCGCAGCCCCCTCGGGGCCCCTCCGGGGCCTCTTCCGCGTCCACCCCCTCTCGCCGCTCGACGAGGAGGCGACCGACGCCCTCGTCCTGCGCCTCGGCCAGTCAGCCGGGCTCTATCCCCCCCAGCCGTTCCTGGACCGGGTCTGGGCTCTGACGGGCGGGCACCCGTTCTACGCCCGCTCCGTCGCGACTGCGGCCTTCGCCGCCCACGACCGCCAGGGCCCGCTCGGGGCCGCCCACGGCGACCGGGCCTTCCTGGCGGAGGCGCTCCGCCCCGACGGGCGGATCGCGCTCCTCTGCGAGGGGCTCGTGCGCGAAGCGTGCGAGGCCGCCGGCGGAGGCTCGACGGCACGGCTCGCCCTCGCCGCGCTCGCCGACGCGGACCGGCCGCGCGCGGGCGACGTCTCGGCCCGCCTCCGGGGAGGGACGCGGGCCTTCCGGCCGGCCACCGAGGCGCTACTGAAGACCGACCTCTTCGAGGGCGAGGGGGACGAGGCGCGGTTCGCCGACCCGGTCTTCCGGTTCTTCTGCGCCCGCGCGCTCGCCCGCGACCGGCTCCCGGACCTCGAGTCCCCGGACCGCTCCGACGGCCTCGTCCACGAGTTCCTGGACCGATTCCGCCCGGCCGCCCGGCGCGAAAGCACGGGCCCGAGCTTCCGCCAGGTGGCCGCGCTCTGCGCCGGCCGCGACGTCCCGGGCGACCTCCTCGGCGCCTCCGCCCCGGTCCGGGTCCCCCGCTTCGCGCGCGTGCAAGGCTACGCCTTCCAGGAGAAGGACGTGAAGCTCTACGCCCTCGAGGACGGCAACGAGACGTGGCTCGCGCTCGTGGTCTGGCGGGACGTCCCGCTCGGGGCCGAGCAGGTGGACGTCGTCCTCCGCTGGACGGAGGGGCGCGGCCAGCGGGTCTGGCTCGTCGCGCGTCGCGGGCTCTCCCCCGACGGACAGGCGCGGGCGCGCGAGCGGGGGCTCCTGGTCTCCTCCGAGAGGGACCTCGAGGAGATGACGCGCCGCCTCGGGGCCGCCGCGCCGGCGCCGGAGGGCGGCCTCGGTCCGCCGCCGCCCGGGTTGGGGTAGGGTCCCGTCCCGGGTTTCCCTGGAAACCTGGCCGATCCTCCGGCAACATTCCTCCGCCATGGCCCTCCCACTCTCGGACCGCGCCCTCGCGATGGGCGAGTCGGCCACCTTCGCGGTGGCGGCGAAGGCCCGGGCGCTGCGGGCGAAGGGCGTGGACGTCTGCGACCTCGGCGTGGGCGAGCTCGACACGCCGGTCCCCGAGGCGATGCAGGAGGCCGCCCACAAGGCGATCCGGGACGGGAAGAACCGGTATCCCCCCTCCGCGGGGATCCCGGAACTCCGCGCGGCGATCGCCGAGAAGCTCCGCCGCGAGAACGGGCTCTCGTACGCTCCCGAGGAGGTGTTCGTCGCGACGGGGGCGAAGCACGCCATCTACTGCCTCGCGCAGGTCCTGCTCGGCCCGGGCGACGAGGTCGTGGTCCCGGCCCCGTACTTCGTCTCGTACCCCGAGATCGTGAAGGCGGCCGGCGCGACCCCGGTCGTCGTGGACGCGCCCGAGACGGACGGGTTCCTCCTCTCGCCGGAGCGGCTTCGCCGCGCGCTCACGCCCCGGACCCGGCTCGTCTTCCTGAACACGCCCGCCAACCCGACGGGCGCGGTCTATCCAGCCGCGGCGCAGCAGGCGCTCGCCGGCGCGCTCGCCGACCACCCGACGGGGATCCTCACCGACGAGATCTACGAGCGGCTCGTCTACGACGGCGCCGCCCACGCGAGCCTCCCCGCGCTCACGCCCGAGATTCGCGAGCGCACGGTCGTCGTGAACGGGTTCTCGAAGTCATTCGCCGTCACGGGATGGCGGCTCGGGTACGCCGCCGGGCCGCGTCACGTCGTGGACGCCGCCGTGAAGCTCGTCACCCAGTCCACGAGCGGGGCGGCCTCGATCGTGCAGTACGCGGCGCTCGAGGCGCTGAGGCTCCCACCGTCTGCCTTCGATCCGGTGCTCCGCGAGTACTCGGCGAGGCGCCGGATGACGGTCGAGGCCCTGCGCGCGATGCCCGGGGTCTCGTGCGCGGTCCCGGACGGGGCCTTCTACGTCTTCCCGAACGTGTCGAGGCTCTACGGCCGGACCCTCGGCGGCGCGACCGTCCGCGACTCGGTCTCGTTCTGCGAGGCGTTGCTCGGCGAGGCCCACGTGGCCGCCGTCCCCGGCGGCGCGTTCGGCGCCGACGCGCACGTGCGGCTCTCCTACGCCGTCTCGCGGGAGACCCTGGAGAAGGCGCTCGCGCGGATCCGGGAGTTCTGCGGGAAGCTCGAGAACGCCCCGGTCGCCGCGTCCGCCCGCGGGGCCCGCGGGAGTCGTTGACGCTCGCGGCCGGGGGGCCCTATCCTCCCCCCCGTGCCCGAGACGGCGGCGCTCCTCGACCGGGTGCGGAGGTTCGGCCTCACGGCCGCGCGCATCCGCGAGCAGATCGGGCGGCGGGTCCTCGGGCAGGAGGACGTGGTGGAGAGCGTCCTCACGGCCTTCGTCGCCGGGGGGCACGTCCTCCTCGTCGGGGTCCCGGGAGTCGGGAAGACCATCCTCGTCCGCGCGCTCGCGGAGGTGCTCTCGCTCCGGTTCAGCCGGATCCAGTTCACCCCGGACCTCCTCCCCTCGGACATCACGGGCACCCAGATCCTCGTGGACGAAACGAAGGGCGGCGGGCGCCGGACGACGCGCACGATTCGGTTCCAGCACGGGCCGATCTTCGCGCACCTCCTCTTCGCGGCCGAGGTGAACCGCACGCCGCCGAAGACCCAGGCCGCGCTCCTCGAGGCGATGGAGGAACGGCAGGTGACCGTCGGCGGCGTCCGATACCCGCTCGAGGAGCCGTTCTTCGTGCTGGCGACCCAGAACCCGGTCGAGCAGGAGGGAACCTACGCGCTCCCGGCCGGGCAGCTCGACCGCTTCATGCTGAACGTCTCGGTGGGCTACCCCGAGCCCGAGGTCGAGGCCCGCGTGGCCCGGCTCACGGCCGCCCCCGCCCCCGCGCCGCTCGAGGTCCTCATGACCCGGGACCAGGTGCTCGAGACGCACCGGCTGGTGCGCGAGGTCCCCGTCCCGGATCCCGTCGCGCGCTATGCCCTCTCGCTCGTGCGGGCCACGCGGCCGGGCGAGGGGACCGCGCCGGGGTTCGTCCGGGACTGGGTGACGTGGGGCGCCGGTCCTCGGGCCGCGCAGTGGCTCCTGATGGGCGGGCAGGCGCGGGCGGTGCTCGGCGGACGGGCGGAGGTGACCGAGGAGGACGTGCGCGCGCTCGTCCTCCCGGTGATGCGGCACCGCATCATCCGGAACTTCCGGGCCGAGGCCGAGAACGTGACCGCGGACGGGATCCTCCGGCGCCTGCTCGACGAGAAGCCCGGGAGCGCGGCCCCTCGGGACCGCGCTCCCTCCGGCTGGCGGCGGTGGCTCGACCGGCTGCTCCGGCGGGCCTAGAAGTCGAACGCCCGGGGGTCGCGCTTCGGCGCCGGGGCGGGCTCCGCGGAGGCCGCGCGCGGCGCGGGAGGCGCCGGGACCGTGCGCGTCGCCGTCGCGCGGGGCTCCCCGCAGCAGCCGGGGCTCACAACGCCGGTCGCGGCGCGGGCGGCCTCGACCGCGGCCAGCGCCGCCTCGAGCCGCGTGCGGACGTCCCGCCGGGCCTCGTCGAGCCCCGGGGTCTCCTCGGCGGCGGCGGTCCCGGCCCGATCGATCCGCCGCAGCCCCTCCCGCAGCTCGCGCGCCGCGTGTTCGTAGGCCTTCGCCTCGCGGGCGAGCGCCACGGGCCGCGGCGCGGCCGTCTCGTCCAGGTCCACGTGGAACTCCCGCGAGAGGACCCCGCAGCCTCCGTGGTCGTGCCAGACCTTCACCCCGACGGCTCCCGCCGCCGCGAGCATCGCGACGAGCGAGAGGGTCCCGAACCCCGCGAGACACACGATCATGAACTTCCTCATCGGTTCCTCCTTGGATTCGCGCGTCGCAAGCGCAACGACCGTGCCGGCGAGTGACGTGCGCGGCGCTCCGCGCGAATCCAAGATCGGACAACGGGTTATGGACGCGCCCTCGACGACGGCTCGCAGACATGCGTCTCAAAGTTCCTCGACTCGCTGCAACGGCCTTTCAGTGAGTGCCGGCAACAGGCGCCAGGCACCGGTCTCGACTGGGAGAGGGACGCGGCTACACTGGCCTCGGAGGTCCCCATGCAGCACGAGGTCCTGTACCGGCCGACGTACTCGCTCGCTCTCGTGCGGCTCGCGCCGGGCGAGGCGGTGATCGCCGAGTCGGGCGCCATGGTCACCATGCGCGGCGGCGTGACGATCGAGACCGGGATGCGCGGGGGGCTCTTCTCGGCGCTCAAGAGGAAGGTGCTGGGGGGCGAGTCGTTCTTCCTCAACACGTTTCGGGCCCAGGGAACGCCCGGCGAGGTCGGGTTCGCCCCGCCCATCCCCGGCGACATCCACCCGCACGAACTCTCGGGTGGGACCCTCCTCGTGACGTCGGGTTGCTTCCTCGCGTCCGCGGCGGATGTCCAGCTCGACACGCAGTGGGGCGGCGCGAAGACGTTCTTCTCGCGCGAGGGGCTGTTCCTGCTCCGCGCGACGGGCCGGGGGCTCCTCCTCCTCTCCTGTTACGGCGCGATCCACAAGGTGACCCTCGCCCCGGGCGAGAGGTACACGGTGGACACGGGCCACGTGGTCGCGTTCACCGACGGGATGGGATACGCGGTGAAGCGCGTGGGCGGGCTCACCTCGACCCTTTTCTCGGGCGAGGGGCTCGTCTGCGAGATCACGGGGCCGGGCGACCTCTACGTCCAGACCCGGAGCCTCGACGCGTTCCTCTCGTGGCTCGTTCCGAAGCTGCCGGGGAAGTCGAGCTGACCGCCCGCTCCCGTGGACTCCCCTCCCCTCGTCGTCGCGCAGGGACTCTGCAAGACCTTCCGCGGGAAGAAGCGCACGACCGTCGAGGCCGTGCGGGAGGTCTCGTTCACGGCCCACGCCGGCGAGATCTTCGGGCTCCTGGGGCCGAACGGGGCGGGGAAGACGACGACCCTCCGGATGCTCTCGACGGCGCTCCGGCCCACGGCCGGGACGGCCACGATCGCCGGCCACGACCTCGTCCGGCAGCCGGCCGAGGTCCGGCGCCGGATCGGGTTCCTCTCGGCGAGCACGGGGCTCTACGGTCGGCTCACCCCGCGCGAGGTGGTGACCTACTTCGGCCGCCTCGCGGGCGTGCCCCCGGGGTCCCTCGGGGAACGGGTGACGGAGCTGTTCGCCCGGCTCGGCATCGCGGGCTACGCGGACCGGCGCTGCGACTCGCTCTCGACGGGCCAGAAGCAGCGCGTGACGATCGCCCGCGCCGTGGTCCACGACCCGCCCGTGGTCGTGATGGACGAGCCCACGGCCGGGCTCGACGTGCTCGGCGCCCGGGCGATCGTGGACTTCGTCGCCGAGTGCCGCGCGCGCGGGCGGTGCGTGCTGCTCTCGACGCACGTCATGCACGAGGCGCAGAAGCTCTGCGACCGGGTCGCCGTGATCCACGAGGGGCGACTCCTCGCCGAGGGAACGCCCGCAGAGCTGTGCGCGCGACTCGCCGCCCCCGACCTCGAGGCGGCCTTCGTGAAGCTCGTGGGAGGGGCGGCGGCGTGAACCTGGGAACGATCTGCACCATCGCGGTGAAGGAGCTCCGGGACGTCACCCGCGACCGCAAGACCCTCCTCTTCATGCTCGTCTTCCCCACGCTCTCGATCCCCGTGCTCGGGATGGGGATGTCGCGTCTGGTGATCTCCCAGGCCCAGGCGCGCGACGTGGCGAAGGTGACGGTGGCGGCGGATGCCCGGTCGCGGGAGGCGCTCCTCGGCGCGGCCCGGGGCGCCGCCCTCTCCCTCGCGCCGCGGACGGCGGACGCCCTCCGGAAGCTCGCGCCCGAGGCGTGGGCCGAGCTCGAGCGCGCCCTGGGCGCGCTCGCCGCGGATCCCTCGGCGCGCGACCGGGCTCTCGGCGGGGCGGAGGACCTCCCGCCCGAGGTGAGGAAGGCCGCCGAGAAGCTCCGCAGCGCTCTCGATTCGCCGAGGGCGGGGCTCCCCGCCGGCGAGCGCCGCGCGCTCCAGAGGGCGGCCGCCGCCCAGAAGCTCCTCGCCCGCACCGAGTTCTCGGACCCGGCGGCGCTCCCCGCGGCCCCCTCCGGCACGGCCGAGCGCCTCCCGGCCGGCCTCCGCGACGACTCCCTGGCGCTCCGTGCGGCCGCCGCGATCGCCTCGCGGACGCTCCACGCCGCGGTCGTCCTCCCACCGGACTTCGCGGAACTCGTGGCCGCCGAGGGAGAGCCCCCGCAGGTCCGGCTCTACTACGACTCGACGTTCCCGCTCTCCCAGGAGGCCTCCGACCGCGTCCGTTCGGCGCTCGACGCCTACGCCGAGGGCGTCGTGGACGCTCGCCTCTCGGGCCGCTCCCTCACACGGACGCTCCTCAAGCCCGTGGACGTCGCCGACCGGAACCTCGCGCCCCCCTCCCGCCAGTTCCAGGCCGCGATCGGGGGGTTCCTCCCCTACACGATCATCCTGTTCGCGTTCCTCGGGGGGCTCTACCCGGCCATTGACCTCGGCGCGGGCGAGAAGGAGCGGTTCACGCTGGAGACCCTCCTCCTCACGCCGGCCACGCGGCTCGAGATCGGGGCCGGCAAGTTCCTCGTGGTCTTCCTCGCGAGCATGGTCTCGGCCGTGCTCTCGCTCGGCGCCATGGCGTTCACCCTCACGAAGGGGATCCTCCCGCCGGAGATGCTCGCGGCCATCGAGGTCTCCCTCGACGCCCGGGCGCTCGCCCTCTCGCTCGTGGCCGTGGCCCCGGTCGCGGCCACGTTCGCCGCTCTGCTGCTCGCGGTCTCCGTCTACGCCCGCTCCTTCAAGGAGGCGCAGACCTACGCGGCCCCGCTCCAGTTCCTGATCATCGTGCCCGCGATCGTCTCGCTCCTCCCCGACGTCCAGCCGACCCCGGTGCTCGGGACGATCCCCGTCCTCAACGTGAGCCTCCTCATGCGCGAGATCCTCCGGGGCGAGCTCCCGGGGACGCTCGTCCTGGTGACGGCCCTCTCGTCGCTGGCGCTCGCCGCCGCCGCGCTCGCCTTCGCCGCCCGCTGCTTCTCGCGCGAGGAAGTCCTCTTCCGCGCGTAGGCCGCATCGGGGGCGCCCCTCCCGCTTGACGCCCGCCGGGAGTCCCGTTATGTTTCGGCCCCCTAATGATTCGGAATCCTAACGGATCCGCGGCCGCGGAGCGGGTGGACCTACTCTTCCGGTCGGTCCTCTCGCGGTTCTTCACGATCCCGGCCCGGTCCATCGAGTCCGGCGCGGTCACGTTCGCCCAGTGCCGGGTGCTCTGGGTCCTCGACTGGAAGGGGCCCCTCGCCCTCAAGGACGTCGCGGTCACCCTGGGGGTGTCGAGCCCCGCGGCGGCCGAGCTCGTCGAGAGGCTCGTGCGCGAGGGCTACGTCCGGCGCGACCGCGCGGCGGACGACCGGCGGCGAGTGGTCCTCTCGCTCCGGGCACGCGGTCGGGGGCTGCTCGCCGAGATCGGGCGGCGACGGCGCGAGAGGTTCCGGAAGCTCCTCGGGGTTCTCGGTCCGCGGGAGGTGGCCCGAATGGCGGGGGCGCTCGAGACCCTGGACGGCGTGCTCGCGAGGTGGGAGGAGGGGTGAGATGAGGCTCCGGACGACTCTTGCGGCGGCGGGGCTCGCGGGGTGCGCTGGGGGAGCGGACGCGGACCGCTGGAGAACCGAGAGGCTCCTCTGGGAGGGGACGCCCGTCTCCTCGGCCGCCGAGGCGCGCGCCGCGGCCGACGCGCTCTCGGCGAAGGGCGAGCTGGGACTCGAGGACTGCTGGCGGCTCGCGATCCACCGGAGCGAGACCCTCGCCATGGACCTCGAGGAGATCCGGCGTCTCGAGGCGCTCTACGGCCAGGCCGTCGCGGCGGTCCTGCCCCGGGTCGTCCTCCAGGGAAGCTACTCCCGCCAGGACACCGCTGGCGTCTCCTCGTCGGCCTTCACGCTCGGCGAGCGGACCGAGTGGAAGGTGACGGGGCGGCAGCCGCTCTTCTCGGGCTTCCGCGAGTTCTTCGCGATCCGGCAGGCGCGCGCCCTCCGCGAGGCCCGCGAGCACGACGTGCGTCGCGCCCGGCTGGCGCTCTACGGGAACGTGGCCGAGGCGTTCTACGCCGCGCTCCAGGCCGAGCGCGAGATGGAGACGACGGCCGGGTCCCTCCGCCTCGCGAAGGAGAGGCTCGTGGAGCTGCGCGCGCGGGAAGGGGCCGGGATCTCCCGCCGCTCGGAGACCCTCGCCCAGGAGGCCGAGGCGGCGGCCGCGGCGGCGCGTCTCGAGGAGCTGCGGGGCGCGCTCGCGGTCTCGTGGGAGACGCTCCGCTTCCTGACGGGCCTCCGGGGCCCGAAACGGCTCGCGGACGCGACTCCCCTCCCCGGTTCGCTCCCGGCCGTGGACGCCGCGGCCGAGCGCGCGGCGGCCGGGCGCAGCGACATCCAAGCCCTCGAGCGCGAGGCCGATGCGGCCGAGGAGGCCGTGCGCGTCGCGCGGGCGGGGCACTGGCCGACGGTCCGGCTCGAGGGGAACTGGTACCTCCACCGGGAGGGGATCTCCGAGGACGTGGACTGGGACGTGGCCGTGATCGGGGAGCTGCCGCTCTTCGAGGGAGGCGGGACCGAGGCCAGGATCCGGGACGCCGAGTCGTCGCTCCGGACCGCGCGGCTCCGGCTCGAGAGGCTGCGGCGCGAGGCGGGCCTCGAGGTGCGCCGGACCCACGCCGACCTCCTCGCCCACCTGGCGGCTCTCGACTCGCTCGAGAGACGGGTCGCGTCGGCCTCGGAGCACTCCGAGATCGCGGAGGCCGAGTACCGCCAGGGCATCGTCACGAACCTCGAGGTGCTGCGCGCGTTCCAAGAGCGCGACGAGGCGCTCCTGGCGCGCGATCGGGCGCGCTTCCAGGCGAAGGTCGCCGCGGTGCGGCTCGCCGTGGCGGAGGGCCGCGGGCCCGGGGGGTCCGCGTGAGCCGCGCGCCGCTCGCTCGGCTCGCGGGGCTCCTGGCGCTGGCCGCCTGCGGCGGCGCCTCCGGCAACTCCCAGCCCGGGAGGCCGGCGGGCCCGAAGAAGCCCCCCCGGGTCGCCGTGGTCGAGGTCGCCCCGCGGGCGGTCGAGTACGCCGTCGAGGCGACGGGCACCCTCGAGGCCGCCGAGGAGATCGAGGTGGCGGCGGGAGTGAACGGCCTCGTCGAGTCGGCCCGGTTCCGCGAGGGGGACGCCGTCACGCCGGAGACCGTGCTCGTCGAGGTGGACGTCGAGCGCTACCGGCTCGCCGAGGCCAAGGCCCGGGCGGAGTCGCAGCGGGCGCGCGCCCAGGCGAAGCTCGCGGAGACGGTCTACCAGAACCGCCTGAAGCTCCACGAGGAGGGGCGCCGCCAGCAGAAGGACTGGGTGACCGAGGAGCAGATGGCCCAGTGGAGGGCCGATCTCGACCGCGCCCGCGCCGAACAGGAGAAGGCGGAGGCCGACCTGGCGATCGCCAGCCGCGACCACCGGCAGAGCCGGGTCCGCGCGCCGATCGCGGGGCTCATCAACCGCAAGGCCGCGGCGAAGGGGGAGTACGTCCGCACCGACACGGTCGTCGCGACCATCCTCGACGTGAGCACGCTCCACCTGATCCTCACGGTGCCCGAGCTCGAGGCGGCCCGGCTCGCGGTGGGCGGGGAGGCGCTCTTCTCGCTCCGGAGCACGCCCGGCGAGTGGTTCCGCGCGAGGCTCTTCCACCTGGGTCAGAAGGCCGACCCCGCGACGCGGACGGTCGAGTGCCGCGCCGAGGTGCTGGACCAGGACGCGCCGCGGGACGCGCGGCTGCGCGCCGGCACGTTCGCCCTCGTGAAGCTGGTGACCGGGAGCCGGATGGGCATCGTCGTCCCCGAGCGGGCTGTCCTGCCGACCGAGCGCGGGTTCGAGGCGCGCGTCGTCGTCGGGACGAAGGTCGCCTCGCGCCCGGTGAAGATCGGCCTCCGGACCGCGGCGGGGGTCGAGATCCTCGAGGGCCTCGCCGCGGGGGACCGGGTCGTTACCGACGGCGCGAGCGGGGTCCGGGACGGGCAGGAGGTCGAGGTCGCGGAGGAGCCCCGGGGATGACCCTCGCCGACGTCTCCATCAAGAACCCGGTCTTCGCCTGGATGCTCATGGCGTTCCTGGTCGTCTTCGGCGCGATCTCGTTCTTCCGCCTGGGCGTGAGCCAGCTCCCCGACGTGGATCAGCCAAACGTCTCGATCTCGGTCGGCTGGGAGGGCGCCTCGCCCGAGATCATGGAGACCGACATCGTGGACCCGATCGAGGACGCGATGATGAGCGTCGAGGGCGTCCGCGAGATCTCGGCCTCGTGCCGCCAGG
>JAKEIC010000054.1 GCA_022614695.1 Planctomycetales bacterium
CGCCACGGCCGCCCCGCCCAACCCCCGCGCCAACGTCGCGGCCCTCCCCGCGTGGCGCCCACCCGGGTAGCCCGGTACCGGGTTGGACACCCGGAACCCCCCTCGCACCTAGAAGGTTCGGCCGCGGCGATTCCGGTAGCGACGGCTCTCGGGCCGCACTATACTCACGAGGCGAGGCGCGAATCGAAGCGCGCCTCCGGAGGTGATGATGGCACGCGGATCCGAGTTCCTCGACCTCGTCGCGAAGAGCCTCGACACCGACTCGTTCCAAGAGCAGAACTGGACCGGGACGTTCGAGGACTACCTCGCGCTCGTCGAGGAGGATCCGAAGCTCGTCCGGAACGCGTTCCAGAGGATCTACGACATGATCCTCTCGCACGGCTCCGAGGAGCGGGTCGTCCACAAGGAGCGCGTCACCCACCACCACTTCTTCGACGACCCCATCGGGAACGGCCGCGACGCGATGTACGGCCTCGACAAGGCCCTCGAGCGGCTCGTCGCGTGCTTCAAGTCGGCGGCCTACCACTACGGGACCGAGCGGCGCCTCCTCCTCCTCCATGGGCCGGTGGGGAGTGCCAAGAGCACCATCGTCCGGCTCCTCAAGCGCGGCCTCGAGCACTACGCGCACTCGAGGCAGGGCGCCCTCTACACGTACAGCTGGAAGCTCGAGGACGGCGACGGGGAACTCTCGGACTGCCCGATGCACGAGGAGCCGCTCCGGCTCGTGCCCGAAGCCGCCCGCCGCAAGATCCTCGAGCGCCTGAGCGAGAAGTTCGTCGGCGAGTACGACCTGCGGGTGGACGGCGACCTCTGCCCCTTCTGCCGCAAGGTCTACCGCGACCTCATGATCCGCTACGAGGGCGACTGGAAAAAGGTGATCAAGCACGTGCGGGTTAGGCGCCTCGTCCTCTCCGAGAAGGACCGGATCGGGATCGGCACCTTCCAGCCTAAGGACGAGAAGAACCAGGACTCGACCGAGCTCACGGGCGACATCAACTACCGCAAGATCGCCGAGTACGGCTCCGACTCGGACCCGCGCGCGTTCAACTTCGACGGGGAGTTCAACATCGCGAACCGCGGGCTGATCGAGTTCATCGAGATCCTGAAGCTCGACGTCGCGTTCCTCTACGACCTGCTCGGCGCCTCGCAGGAGCACTCGATCAAGCCGAAGAAGTTCTCCCAGACCGACATTGACGAGGTGCTCCTCTCCCACACGAACGAGCCCGAGTACCGGAAGCTCCAGAACAACGAGCTGATGGAGGCCTTCCGCGACCGGACGCTGAAGATCGACATCCCCTACAACACGACGCTCAGCGACGAGATCCGGATCTACGAGAAGGACTACAACCTCGACCGCATCCGAGGGAAGCACCTCGCCCCGCACACCCTCGAGATGGCCGCGATGTGGGCGGTGCTCACGCGGCTCGAGGAGCCGAAGAAGGCGACACTCACCCTGCTCCAGAAGCTCAAGCTCTACAACGGGAAGACGCTGCCCGGCTACACGGAGGACAACATCCGGGAGCTGCGCGAGGAGGCCAAGCGCGAGGGCATGGAGGGGATCTCGCCCCGCTACATCCAGGACAAGGTCAGTAACGCCCTGGTGGCCGAGGAAACCGTCAAGTGCGTGAACCCCTTCATGGTGATGAACGAGCTCGAGGAGGGGCTCCGCCACCACTCCCTCGTCACGTCCGAGGAGGTGCGGAAGCGCTACACCGACCTCCTCGCCGTGGTGAAGCAGGAGTACGAGGACATCGTGAAGAACGAGGTCCAGCGCGCCATCTGCGCCGACAAGGAGAGCATCCAGCGGCTCTGCGCGAACTACGTGGACAACATCAAGGCCTACACCCAGAAGGAGAAGGTGCGGAACAAGTACACGGGACAAGACGAGGAGCCCGACGAGCGGCTCATGCGCTCGATCGAGGAGAAGATAGACATCCCCGAGAACCGCAAGGACGACTTCCGCCGCGAGATCATGAACTACATCGGCGCGCTGGCGATCGAGGGGCGGACGTTCGACTACACCACGAACGAGCGGCTGCAGAAGGCGCTCGAGTTGAAGCTCTTCGAGGACCAGAAGGACTCGATCAAGCTCACGAGCCTCGTATCGTCCGTCGTGGACAAGGAGACGCAGGAGAAGATAGACGTCGTGAAGTCTCGGCTCGTGAAGGACTACGGCTACTGCGACATCTGCGCGACCGACGTCCTGCACTACGTCGCGAGCATCTTCGCGCGGGGGGACACGAAGGAGTAGCGCGCCGTCCATGGTCCGCAAGATCGAGAACGACCACGCCCGGTTCCGCGACATCGTGCGCGGGCGGATCAAGCAGGACCTGCGGAAGTACATCTCCCGGGGCGAGCTGATCGGCCGCGTCGGGAAGAACATCGTCTCGATCCCGCTCCCCCAGCTGGAGCTGCCGCGGTTCCGCTACGGGCGTGTGGGGACCGGGGGGGTGGGCTCGGGCGACGGCGAGGCGGGGACCCCGCTGTCGGGCGAGCCCGGGGAGTCGGGAGGGGAGAACGCCGGAGACCAGCCGGGAGAGCACCTGCTTGAGGTGGACGTGTCGCTCGCCGAGCTGGCGCGAATCCTCGGGGAGGAGCTGCAGCTCCCGCGGATCAAGCCGCGCGGGCGGCGGCTTCTCGAGAGCGACGTCGAGCGCTACACGGGGATCCGCAGGACGGGGCCCGAATCGCTCCGCCACTTCAAGCGCACGTTCCGCGAGGCTCTCAAACGGCAGATCATGATGGGGCTCTACGACCCGGCGCGACCGCGGATCATCCCGATCCGCGAGGACCGGCGCTACCGCTCCTGGAACCTGAAGCGCGTCCCCGAGTCGAACGCGGTCCTCATCTACTGCATGGACGTCTCGGGATCCATGGGCGACGAGCAGAAGGAGATCGTCCGGATCGAGGCCTTCTGGATAGACACCTGGCTCCGCAGCCAGTACAAGAACATCGTCACCCGTTACATCGTGCACGACGCGACGGCGAAGGAGGTGGACCAGCACACCTTCTACCACCTGCGCGAGAGCGGCGGCACGAAGATCTCGGCCGCCTACGAGCTGGTGGACAAGATCGTCTCGCGCGACTACTCGAGCGACGAGTGGAACGTCTACCCGTTCCACTTCAGCGACGGCGACAACTGGGGATCGGACGACACGCGCCGCTGCGTGGACCTCCTGCGCGACCAGGTCTTCCCGCGCGTGAACCTCTTCTGCTACGGGCAGGTGAAGAGCCCCTACGGGAGCGGGAAGTTCAAGAAGGCGCTCGACGAGCACTTCGCCGGGAACGAGATGCTGGTGACGAGCGAGATCCAGAGCCGCGAGGGCATCCTCGACTCGATCCGCGAGTTCCTGAGGCACGGGAAGTGAACCTCCCCGCCGACATGCGCAAGGGGGTGGACGAGATCGAGGGCCACGCCCGCGAGGCGGGGCTCGAGCCGTTCCCGACGGTCTTCGAGCTGGTGGACGTGGACGAGATGAACGAGGTGGCCGCGCTCGGGGGCTTCCCCACGCGCTACCCGCACTGGCGGTTCGGGATGGAGTACGAGGGGCTGCGGAAGGGCCACGTCTACGGGCTGCAGCGGATCTTCGAGCTGGTCATCAACAACAACCCCTGCTACGCCTACCTCCTCAAGAGCAACACGCCCGTCATCCAGAAGATCGTGATCGCGCACGTCTTCGGCCACAGCGACTTCTTCAAGAACAACATGTGGTTCGTGAAGACCAACCGCCGGATGATGGACGAGATGGCGAACCATGGGACGCGGGTCCGCAAGGCGATCGAGCGGTACGGCCTCGAGCGGGTGGAGAACTTCCTCGACGTCTGCCACACGCTCGAGAACCTGGTGGACCCGACCCTCCCCTTCGCGGCCCTGCCCGGCGGGCCCGCGCGCGGGGCCTCCGCCGAGACCGAGCCGGCGCCCATCGCGGTGAGGCGGCTCAAGAGCAAGGACTACATGGACCGGTTCGTGAACCCGCCGGACCTCCTCGCGGCCCGCCGGCAGAAGGCCGAGGAGGAGCGGGAGAAGCAGCGGAAGCGCTTCCCGCGCGAACCGCGGAAGGACGTCCTCCAGTTCCTCGTCGAGAACGCCCCCCTCGAGCGGTGGGAGCGGGACTTGCTCACGATGACGCGGGAGGAGATGTACTACTTCGTCCCGCAGATGCAGACGAAGACCCTGAACGAAGGTTGGGCCGCGTTCTGGCACTCGACCCTCATGACCTCCCGCATCCTCCGCGACGCCGAGGTCGTGGACTACGCCGACTGCCACTCGGCGACCCTCGGGGGCGGGTCCGGCGCGCTCAATCCCTACAAGCTCGGGATCGAACTGTTCCGCGACATCGAGGAGCGCTGGAACAAGGGCCGGTTCGGGCCCGAGTGGGACTCGTGCGACGACCTCGACCGCCGCAGCCGCTGGGACCTCCACCTGGGGCTCGGGCGCGAGAAGATCTTCGAGGTCCGCCGGATCTACAACGACATCGGGTTCATAGACGAGTTCATCACGGAGGAGTTCTGCCACCGCCACAAGCTCTTCACCTACCGCTGGAACGCCCAGACGAACCGCTACGAGATCGCCGACCGCGACTGGAGGAAGGTGAAGCAACAGCTCCTGTTCGGCTTGACCAACCTGGGGAGCCCCCATATAACCGTCGTGGACGGGAACTACGGGAACCGGGGCGAGATGTACCTCGTCCACAGGCACGAGGGGGTGGACCTCCGGCTCGACCACGCGCGCGACACGCTCCGGGGCCTCTTCCGGATCTGGCAGAGGCCGGTGCACATCGAGACGCTGGTGGAGGGGAAGGGCAAGCTCCTCTCGTACGACGGGCAGGAGAACACCGAGAAGGACGTGAAGGTCGCTTGAGAGTCGTCCGCCGCCCGGCGGCCGACTCTCAAAGGGGGTGTCGGATGCGCAAGGCCATCGTCCTCGGCATGGGCGGAATCGTCGCGGCGGGGCTCGGGGCCGGGTGCGAGGGGGGATACGACATCCCGCCCTCGTCGAACGTGGACGCCTACGGCCAGGTGGAAGCGATCGGAGGCTGGCGCTCGCTCTCGCTCGCGCGCGAGCCGGAGCGGTCGGTCGTGGACGAGCCGGTGCGGGTGCTCATGGACGGGGTCGAGAGGCGGGACTTCTACTGGGTTCCGGAGGACGCGACCGAGGCGCCGCGCGAGGGCCGCAGCGGCCCGGCGCCCGCGGCGCTCGACCACTCCCTCGTCCCGCTCGTGGACCGGAAGGAGCGGTTCCTCCGGGAGACCGGGATCCGGCTGAAGAGGGACCTGCGCGACGCCGGCCTGCGAACCGGCCTCACGGCCGCCGAGGCCGAGAGGATCGCGCGGAAGGTCACGGGATCCGAGCCCGCACACCGGGACGTCTCGGCCGCCCCGCTCGACGGCGTGGTCCTCACCGCCGGGATCCCCGACCACAGCCACGACCGCGTCGAGCGGGTCATGTACCAAATCTTCAACGGCTTCGGCTGGACGATCGCCTGGCTCACGCACCGGAACGGGGAGCTCGAGACCTGGGAGGTCCAGACAGACAACTAGCGCGTGCGTTCGCGGGGATGCGGACGCGCGAGCTCGTCGCACCCGGTAGAATCCTCGACGGGGTTCCCCGGGATGGAAGCGGAGCCTGGCCTCGCGAGCCCCAGGGTCGAGTCCTGCCCGCCGGGGGCGCGTCACGGGCTTCCGGCACGGCTCGTCGCGGGGACGTGTGTCCTCCTCGGGATCACGCTCGGGCTCGTGGGGTGGTTCCTGGGGCCCGTCGCGCTCTTCCTCGTCGCGCCGAGGCTCACGAGCGGGGCGGGCACCGCGGCCACCCTCGCGCTCGTCGTCGCCGGCGGGTCCGGGTGGCTGCTCCGCGAGGGCTGCGCCACGTGGCGGGCCCTCCGCGAGGAGCCGCGGAACGCCCCCCGGAGGCTCGCCTGGCTCGCGGGGGCCTGCGGGCTCGCGGCGGTTCCGGGGCTCCTCTGGCTCGCCTGGCTCGCCCTCTTCATCGCGGGGGACTGGAAGCTCCCGAGCATCGGGTGGTCCGTGGTGCCGTGGATCGCGCTGATCGAGGTCCCGGTCCTCGCCGCCGCGCTGGGTCTCACGACCGCTCGCTGGCTCCGGCGCGTGGACGCGACGCTCGGATTGCCCGTCGCCTCCGGGCGCCGGGCCGGAGGCCTGCGGTTCCTCGAGGGCGGGCTCGCGCTCGCGGGGCTCGCGGGGCTCGCGGCGGCGATCGCGTGGCCCGGAGGCGGGAGCTACTCGGCCGACCCGACCCTGCATCGGGGGAAGAGCCTCGACGCCTGGGTGCGGACGCTCGGGGGCGCGCCGCGCGCGGCCGAGGAGGCCCTCCGGGAGATCGGGGAACCCGCCGGGCCGGCCCTGCTGCGCGCGGCGGACGACGACCTGGGGCTGCGGGCGCGGGTCGCGGAGTTCTACGTCGGGGCCCTCCGGCAGCTCGACGACGTCTTCCCGTGGGTCGAGCCCCTCCGGGAGATGGAGAGGATCCTGCCCGGGTGCGTTCTCACCTACGCGCGTCTCGCGCCGCCGGAGCGGGCCGTGCCGGAGCTGTCCCGCCGCGTCGGGAGGGGGGACCGGCAGGAGTCCCGCGTATTCCTCGACGCCCTCGCGGCGGTCGGACCCCGGGCGGCGCCCGAGCTCGTCCGGCTCTCCGGCCGGCCTCTGCACCGGTACGACCGCGGGAGGGCCCTCTGGCTGCTCGGTGAGAGGAGGGAGCTCGCCGCTGGCGGACTCCCGGAGGAGTCCCTCGCGCGGCTGGCGGAGGGCCTCTCCGACGCGGACCCGGCGATCCGCGTGCTCATGGGGTTCTCGCTCGTGGGCGCCGGGACCGCCGGAAGCCTGCGGGGCCGGGCCTTGGAGGTCCTCGCCGCCGGGCTCGAGGGAGCCGACGACGAGGCCCGGTGGACGGCCGTCAGCGCCCTCGAGTGCCTCGGCCCCGAGGCCCGCGGACTCGCCCCTGCCCTCGCGAGGGCCGCGCGGACCGAGATGTCCGGTCCCCGCTGGGCACAGACCGCCGCGACCCTCCGCGCGCTCGGCGCCGTGGGCGCCGCAAGCCCGGAGGTCCTCTCCGTGCTCGTTCGCGCTCTCGCCGACACCAACGGGTTCGTCCGCCAGTGCGCGGCCGAGGCTCTCGAGAGGCTCGGCCCCGGGGCGCAGGACGCCCTCCCGTCGCTCGAACTGGCCCTCACGAGCGGCCCGGCCGACATCGGCCTCCCGGCGGCCAAGGCCTGCCTCGCGATCGCGCCGGGACACGAGGGGGCCCTCCGGTATCTCCTCAATGCGCTTGCGGCGCGTGGCCGCTGGCAGCGCCTGGCGGCCATCGAGGCCGTGGGGCGCCGGGCCCCGGCCGCGCCCGAGGTCGAGGCGGCGCTGGAGAAGTGCCGGGGCGACCCCGACGCGAAGGTCCGCCAGGCCGCCTCCGAGGCTCTCGCGAAGATCCGGGGGCGGTGACCTGCTCCCCTCGCCGCGCGAGGCCCGCAGTCGCCTTGGCGGAGGCAGGTCGCCGAGTCGCCGCGTCGAACCTACAATGAGCGGAGATGGGCTGGGGCGCCGTCTTCGCGGATGTCGTGGACCTGGGGATCGTCAGCTTCCTCCTCTACCGTCTCCTCCTCCTGATCCGCGGGACGCGCGCGATCCCGCTCCTGCAGGGGGCGGCGGTCCTCATCGGGGTCATCCTGATCGCGCGGCTCCTCGGGCTCTCGGCCCTCTCGGCCGTGTTCGTGAACGTCGGCTCGCTCACGATCATCGTGCTCGGGGCGGTGGTGCTCTTCGCCCCCGAGATCCGGCGCGCGCTCGCGCGGCTCGCCGCGGCCGGCGAGCGGTTCGGCCGTGCGCGCGTGGCCGACCCCGCGAGCGTCGCGGCGGTCGCGCAGGCGGCCGAGGACCTCGCCCGCGACCGGGTCGGCGCGATCATCGCCGTCCAGCGCGCCCACGGGCTCGCCGAGATCGCCGACACGGGCGTCGCCGTGGACGCCCAGGCGACACCGGACCTCCTCCGGAACCTCTTCTGGCCCGGCTCCCCGCTCCACGACGGGGCCGCGATCGTGCGCGGCGACCGCGTCGTCGCCGCCCGCTGCGTCCTCCCCCTCTCGGAGCAGGCGGACCTCGACCGGCTCGGGATCGGCACGCGCCACCGAGCGGCGGTGGGCCTCTCGGAGCAGTCGGACGCGCTCGTCGTGGTCGTCTCGGAGGAGACGGGGAAGATCTCGCTCGCCTTCGAGGGGAAGCTCCGCCAGGGGCTCGGCCGGCACGAACTCGAGGACGCGATCCGCGCGTCGCTCGGGTCGGGCAAGCCCGCCGCCCGCGGTCCGTGGTGGGAGGAGCTCCGGAAGAACCCCGGATGGCGCCTCGCCGCGCTCGGCGCCGCCCTCCTCGTCTGGGGCCCCACGGAGCGGGTCCTGCAGGCGGACGTGGCGCTCGCCGTGACGGAGGGGCCCGGCTCGGTCGTCCGGCGGCCGGAGCGCCGACTCACGGCCCGCCTCGACCTCACCGGCTCGAACTTCGGGCTCCTCCCGGCGCGCCTGGATGCCTGGGTCCGCCCCGCGACCTTCCGCGACGCCTTCACCCTCGACGCCCGGGGCCAGGACGCGCCCCACACGCCCGAGATCGAGCCAAGGGGCTCCTACGGCGGCGTGCGGGCGATCTCGAAGGTGAAGGTGTTCCCGGCCCTCGCCGGCGAGTGGGACCCGCGTGCGCGGACCCGCGACCCCGCCGGCCGGCATGTCGCGCTCCTCGGCGACCTCCCGGCCGGCGTCTCCGTCGTCCGGGCGGCCCTGGGCCACGTTCGTCCTCCAGGGGCGCTCCCCTGGCGGGGGCCTCGCGACGTCGTCGAGGCGCTGCGGGCCGAGGCGCCCCCCGAGCTCGCGACCGATCCCCCGGTCCTCCTCACGGACCGCCGCGAGAGCTTCCGGAAGACCGTCCGTCTCCTGCCCCCGGCGGCCCTCGCGCCGTGGAACGACCCCGTCGAGGCCGAGGTCTTCGTCCTGCTCGGCTCAGGCGGGGCCGCCTCCGCGAGTCCGGCCTCCCCGGGCCCCGTCGAGGCGCTGCTCCGGTCCCACGAGGAGTCGGTCCGCGCCGAGGAAGAACTGATGCGGGCGCGGGCGGATCGCGAATCGCCCCGACGGACGCGGGCAACCCCCGAGGACGTCGCCCGGGCGTTCGAGTCCGAGGCGCGGTCCGCCAGGGAACTCGCGGAACGCCGCGCCGCCCCGCCGGCCGAGGGCGAGATGGCGCGGGAGACGGCGGGCCGGGCGCTGCGGGCCGCGGAGCTGCGCCTCGAGGCCGCGCGGCTGCGGCGGTCGGCGCTCGAGGCGGCGCCCGCGCCCGACAGCCTCGGGGACGACACCCACCGCAAGATCGAGGAGCTCAAGAAGGAAGAGGGCCTCTTCGTCACGCGCATCGAGCGGTACGGGCCCGACGCGGTCGCGGAGAGGGCGGCGGCCGAGCTCGAGAAGCGCCTCTCGCTCGTGGACGCGGAGCTCGCCGCCGCCGATGCGGACGTGACGCGAGTCGGGCAGGAGCGGGCCGAGCAGCCAGACCGGGTCTTCCTCGAGCAGCAGCGGCTCGACGCGGAGTGGAACCTCGCGCGTCGCAAGCGCGACTACGCCCGAAAGAAGCGGGAGGTGATCGAGTCGCTCCTGCGGAAGGCGCGGGAGGACGGCCGTTGAGCGGGACGCGGGGGCGCGTACCGAGGACGGTCCACGCGCGCGCCCCCTGCCGGGTGGACCTCGCGGGCGGCACCCTCGACATCCACCCGCTTCCGGTGCTCCTCGGCCGGGTGACCACCGTGCACGCGGCGGTGGAGGTCTTCGCCGAGGCGACGGCGCGGAGGCTCCCCGGCCGCGCCGTCGAGCTGCGCGCGGAGGACCTCGCGGGCGACGTGCGGGCGGCCTCGCCCGAGGCCCTCCCCCGGGACGGTCCCGCGCGGTTGCTGGCCGTCGCGGTCCGGACGGCCGCCCCGGACGGGGGGGTGCGTCTCGAGACCCGGAGCGCGGCGCCGCCGGGCTCCGGGCTCGGGGGCTCCTCGGCGCTCCTCGTCGCGATCCTCGGCGCGCTCGCGAGGCTCGGGGGTCGCGAGGGCCCTCCCGAGTCCCTCCTGCCGCTCGCCGACCGGATCGAGGGGAACGTGCTCCAGACGCTCACCGGGACCCAGGACTACTTGCCGGCGCTCGAGGGGGGCGCCGCGGTCCTGACTCTCGGGCTCGGGGGAACGCGCCGCGAGCGGGTCGGGCCGGCCGACGAGGCCCTCGATCGGGGGCTCGTGCTCGCCTACACGGGGGCGTCCCACGCCTCCGGGGACCTGAACTGGAGGATCCTCCGCGCCGTCCTCGACGGGGACCGCGAGGTGCGGGGGAAGATCGGGCGGCTGGCGGAGGTCGCCGAGCGGGCGGCCGAGGCCCTGCGAGCCGGGGACCTCGCCGCCCTCGGCCGGGCGATGGACGCGGACTGGGAGGTCCGGCGGACGCTCGC
>JAKEIC010000001.1 GCA_022614695.1 Planctomycetales bacterium
CGATCGAGGATTGGCGCTCCGGCGTTGGAGAACGTCCGACGCTGGCCTGGATGTGCGCGGCGTGCGCGACGCAGCGCGTCCAAGCCCCGTGCCCGGACAAGGTGAGCGCGGCGAGGGTCGAGTACCGACTGCCAAGCGGTCGCGTGGCGGATGTAGTCCTGCTCTCCGGCGACACCCCCGTCTTCGCCCTCGAAGTTCGTCACACGCACGCGGTCCCGGACGAGAAGCGTGCCGACATCGGCCTCCGGTGGATGGAAGTGGAGGCGCAGGCGATTCTCTGGAATCCGACGACCTGGAGCGCGTTAGCAGGCGACGTGAAGGCGGCGCGGTGCGAGTCCTGCAAGCACCCCGACCCTGAGCCCGGGGACGTGACGCGGTACATCATCGATGGGGTGGACACCCGGCGTTACCTTGCGGGCGAGCACGACTGCTGGAAGTGTGGGAACCGGGTCACGGTGTACACATGGACGGGGCACCAAGAGGTTGGGACTGACCGTCCACCAGACCCGATCCCCCCGACGGTACGTCGGACCTATCACCGCGAGATGGGCGAGTACCTCTGGCTGAATCACTGCTCCACGTGCGACGCTGTTCAGGGGGACGGGTATCTCCACTCGGGCGTGGACGGCCCCTTCTTCGGTGTGGACCCGGAGACCCTGGAAGGGCAAGCCTCGTAGGCGTAACCGCCCCCGAACCGGGAGCATCCACGCCAGGGGTTCCGAGGATCGCGCCGCACGCCTCCGGCGTGCAACCCTGTCGAACGCCGTCTCTCACTCGACGCTGGACGCCCAGGTCAGGAGGCTTGCGGCGCCGGTCTCGGGGGCACCCCGCGGCCAGCGCCTTGTTCCGCCGCCGCGAGCATCCCCCTCGCCGTCACAAGGAGAGATTCGGTTTCCGTGGGCGCGATCGTGCGAGCGCCCTCCAGGTACCGCGCAGCGCGGCGAGCCTCGTATAGGCGGTTGAACGCTTCACGATGCGCCGTCTCGATGTTCCCGATCTTCGACTGCCGGTTCACGCGAGCGTGGACTGCCTTGTGGTTCTGGATCTCGCCGGGGCCGTTGACGAGGGTCAGGAGCCGGGCCTTGGCGAGCAGTTCCATTGCGCTGAACAGAGTGTCAGCGAAGGCGTTCAACCACCCGCTCGCAGCCGCGTGCTCGGCCGAGCCGAGGAACTCGCGCGCGGCGTCGATGTGGCGTCGGGCGAGACCCTTGTAGTAGATGAAGTCGAACGCAAGGCTCCACCCGTTCGCCGTGCGGATCATGGTCGCGTGCCCGCAGTCGGCGAGACCCTCCTCAGTGAACTCGACGCCACTGACCCCGAGGATGTCCTTCGGATAGACGGGCTGGCCGGG
This sequence comes from Planctomycetales bacterium, assembly GCA_022614695.1. Classification (GTDB taxonomy): domain Bacteria; phylum Planctomycetota; class JAKEIC01; order JAKEIC01; family JAKEIC01; genus JAKEIC01. The sequence continues at coordinate 1,352 of JAKEIC010000001.1, forward strand.
GCTCAGCGCCCCCGGCGCGACAGTCGCCTGGAACCGGGCCTGAACCTCACGGTTGAGCCGGACGGCCGGTGCCCGCCCGTCGGGGAAGAAGATGATCTGCGCGGCCCCAAGATCGAAGTCCGGCGGGATCTCCCCACGCTCGCGGCGCCTCGCGATCTCCGGCGCCACGAACATGTCAAAGAGGTTCTGAACGACCGTACGCTCGAAGTCGGGGTTTTGGTCCCAGGTCTTGGTGGTGGCCTCCTCGCTCACTCGCGCGGCCCCCTTTCTCTGGTGTCCTCGGCGAGACCTGCCCGGACGAGCAACCGACGGAAGGCGATGGCTGGCCGAACCGCGTCGCTCTCCATCTCGAACTCCCCGTCCCGCGCGAAGACCGTGTTCAAGATCGGCGGCCCCACGAGATCGAGGAACTCCACCGCGGCTTTCACCGTAGTGCCCAACTCGCCCCATGTCGGCCGGATGGCGTCCGCCCCCGCGATGGGCTCGTTGTGCGCGATCAGGTGGTTCCGCTCAACCCGGACGGCTTCGAGGGTCTCCTTGCCCTCCGCGAATCGCTTGTCCAAGAGGCGCGCGATGCCCTGTCCGACGGCGATCAAGGGGTCGGCAGGCGCCGTCACACCCGCGGCGCGCAGATGGTCGAGCACGCGAGTGGGGCTCACGACCTTGAGGTCGGCGGCCCGTTCGCGGAGGAGCGATCGGGCACGGGCGAGCGAGCGCGGGGCGCGGCCGTCGGAGGGGTTCTCGTACAGCCGCGCGATGGCGAGGAAGACCTCACGCACGCACTGCTGCTGGACTGCCGCAGCGAAGGGCGTGTAGTTCCCGGAGTCGAGTGCAGCCGCGTGCAGGCCGATCTCACGGTACAGGGCCTTGGCTTGCGCGTACAGCAACACGTCGAGACTGACGCCCCCGGCGATCTCCAGAAGTTCGTCTGCGAGCGAGGGCGACACGGCCTACCTGCTTTAACCCTCACGTGCGGCGGCCGGTTCAGGGGGGCGTGGCGTCGCGTCCCGGATCGCGCGCCGCTGCGCTGATGGAGGCCGCCCGAGGGCGGTCGGCGGCGGATCGTTGGCGCGGCGTCCGCGCTCGCGACCGCCGCCCTCGGGAAACCTCGCACCGACTTGTCACGGATCCGGGACCAGGGCCGCGTCCGGCCGAGGCACCGTAGTTGGGATCGACTGTCCCTCCAGCCGGGCGGGTTGTCAAGGACTTGCAGGGATCGTAAGCCGCTGCGCCACAGCGTGTTGTGGATTCTCCGGCCGCGTCGTGTGGAGAACAGGAACGCCAGCCCGTGGCGCAGATCCTCACGCCGGCCCTCGCCTCCACCGCGGGCGAGGTCAGGAGTGCCAGACGCCGGTCCAGGCGCCTTGCCGGTGCCCCGAGCGGGAGCCCGCGGGCTCGGGCAGCCGCCGCGGCGGACACCCGCTGTCCCGCCGCTCCGACGCGGGTTCGGCCCCGCCGAACGGCCCACTTCTGCGGCCCGTCCGCCGCCCCGTCGGTCCACGATGCACGTCCTCGCGAGGCGGGGCCTGCGGGTATATAGGCGTAGGAGGGGGGCCGGCAGAGGCGCGCCGCGGGGCCTGATTGGGCTCTCCCGCCGAACAGACGCGGGGGGCAGGATGCGCCTGATCCCGCGACTGCCCGGGGGGCCACACGGACGACCGCGGCTCCGTGTGCTCGGCGTACATGGGCGGTTCCCGCGGAGCCGTGCGGCCGAGACCGCTGCGTGCTGAAGCGCGCGATCTCGTGGCTACATAGGCCGGGGAGGCCCGCCCCGGGAGCGGTGCCAAGCGGCATGAGGGGGTGCCCCACCGGGACAGACGCGGGGGGCAGGATGCGCCTCATCCCGCAGGGGCTCAGGGGCGCCGGCCGCCCTGACACACTGTCACAGCGACGTTCCCGGCACCGGGTGGTCGAGGTAGTCCCCCTCGCACCCCGCCGGCCCGCCGCAGTCGAGCGCCCGGCCCTCGATCCCGCTCTCGATTCCGCCGGGAACGGTCCGCACGCGGATCCACCAAACGCGCAGCCCCATCATTTCGGCCTCGGCCATGACGGCGCGCGCGATCCCGTCACGCGCGAGAAGTCGGGTCGCGTACCACCATGGGCAGTGCCAGGGGAGTGGCTCGTGCGAGGCCAGCGCATCGACGACGTGACCGACAAGCACGACGAGCCGGCGGTGGCGCCCGCGGCCGACGAGCGCGACCGGCTCGGTGGCGGGAAGCGAGCCCCCGCCGCACGCTCCCCACGCGACCTCGGCCGCCGCTCGGGTGCGACGCTTCTGGCGGAGCCAATCGGCGAAGGCCGCCGCGTTTTCGGGCGGGGGGACGAGGGGGCGACGCGGTGCGCAATGCCGACGGTGCCGGACGGATCTACGGTGGCAGGACGTGCCCCGCACGCTCAACGCCGAGGCCCCTTGGCGCGCCGTAGCGCCCACGTGAACAGCGCCGCCGGACGCCGCACAAGCAGGGCCTCCGAGGCGAGCCGATCCACCAACCCGCGCGAGTGATGAGCAGGGTCGTACTCCCGCCGGAGCGCGGGCACGAGCGTGTACCCTTTCATCTTCCGCTTTAGCAGGTCCACGAGGTCGACTGGCGGCCCGGCTGGACGCCCCTCGGCGAGGCGGCGACGCAGGAGTTGCGCCACGACCTCCGGCGGTCGGGGCTCCCACCCCTGAGACGAGAGATCATCCCCACTCCCGACCGGACGCTCCTCGGGCGGCTCTCCTCCGGTGGGCGAGTCCGTCGCGGGCTGTCGGTCTTTGGGTACGCTTGTGCGAGCGAAGCCACCCGGGGGAGTCCCCAACGGTTTCGGGTGACGGATCGGAAGCGTGGGTCCGGCACGATTCGTCCGCCGTCGAGCGTCGCTCGGCGAGGTCTGGTCCCTCGGATCTTGGTGCTCGTAGTTGGCTCGAGGAGCGTGATCGTGGGGCTCGCTCGCTGCGCTCGCGCGCCCTAGCCGCCTTGCGGCGGCTTCAGGAGTCCTCCCGGAGCCCCCGAGTTCTGGCCCGCCGGCCACCCGATGTAACAGTGTGTCACCGCCCTCCCGGCGTCTCACACGCCCACGTACCTCGTCGGCCGCGAGACACGTTCGCGCTTCTCGGCACGCCGCCTCGCCTCCGCCGGTCGCCCCAAGCGCCGGAGCCCAACCTCACGCGCGCGGGCGAGATCGGTGAGATACGGCACGAGATGAAGGAACTCGAACGCCCGCGGGAACCAAGCACCCAAGAACCGCCGCCGAAGCCCGAAGCCCGGGTGAAGCCCGTACACGCCACGGAGGGCGCGGCTTTCGTAGCCTCCATCGAGCAGCCCATCACGGAAGATCCAGAGCCGCCGGACCCCAGGCTCGTACGTCAGAGCGTCGAGCGCGGCGAACGCGGCCCTCGCCGTCAGCGGGTGCCACCGCGCGCGGCGATCCCGCAGGTGAGCCCGCTCGTCCACATACGGTTTGGACCAGTACCGGATCCAGCCCGCGTTTACGGGGCCGCCGCCGTCGGGCCACGCGAAGAAGGGAGCCCCCAGGCGACCGAAGGCGAGGTCGGCAGCCCTCAGCGCGACGTGCGGCTCGACCAACAGCAAGCCGTGGACGTGCACGAGCAGGGGCGGCGGGTCGTCGCCGTGGAACTGCGCGATCTCGACCTTGAGGCCGGAGCCCTCGATCAGGCGATGCTCGGCGAGGAAGGGGCGAAGATCCCCTGACACACTGTCAAGGCGGTCGCGGAGGTACGCGGCGCTGAAGTCCTCTACGGGGCAGGGCGGGAAGGCCCAGGTGGGGGCGAGACGGTCCAAGCCCGCCCACCGCTCCATGACCGCGATCACCTGCCGCACTACAGGCCCGAGGTCCACCCGGACGCACTCGCCGCACCCAAGGTGGCGGCACCCAGGGACGATCCTGCCGTCCTCGTCGAGGCAGGACTCCCCCCGCAGCACACGGCGGTGGCGCTCGCAGAAGGGCAGGTCCGGGAAAGGGGTGGGGGAATAGACTAGGGGCTTGGGGCTCACGGTGGCGCTCCCGATCGGCCTGCCCGGCGGGGGACGGCCGGGAGCGCCAACTCCACACCGCGCCCCCGCCGGGCTGACCTCGACGGACCGGGGAATGGTCGCATCGACTGGACGCCCCGTCAAGGGGCAGAACGCCCCATCCCATTGCCACCACGTTACTTGAGTTGCTGTCGGGTGGCGCGGAACCTCGCCGGTCGGCCCCCGGATCACGGGCTCGCCTCGCGCCCCGAGTGAACCTATCCGTAGCATGAGGGTTAAATCATCAGGCACGAAAGCCCGGGAGGCTGTCATGGGGTGCGGGGCGCGGAAGTTCGAGCGGCCGTTCATCGGCGCATGGCCGTGGGACGGGCTGCCCGACGAGGCCGAGTTGTGGGTCGCCGGTGGGCCACGGACGCTCCGCCGAACATCCTGGGTGAGCGGCGGGCCGGGGGTCGTGGCCGAGTACCGGGAGGCTGTGGCCCGGAACTCGCTTCACTTGAAGGTCCGAGAGGACTGGACGTACCGCGCCGATCACGTGGACCGGGTGAACCCCGACGGCGACGCGGCGCTCGCGCCGGTCGCCCACTTCCTGCAGGACACCGACCTCGGCTGCGCCATCGCCGCGGGCGCGAAGGTCGCGGCGGGGATCCTGGTCTTGGCCGCGATCATCGGCGCGGTGTCGAAGGCGTAGTTCCAGCCGGAACTGGAAGGGACAGGCGGATGCCGCTCTCATCAAGCAAGAAGGACGAGATCCTGCAGCACCTTCGGTCCAAGGTGAACGGTCCATGCCCCATGTGCGGTCAGGGGAATCGGGGTCTCGACGAGAACCTCTCGTTCCTCGGGATCCTTGATCCCGAGTACAAGCAGCCGGTCGCCGGTGGCCTCTTTCCGGTGGTCGTGGTCACCTGCGCGAACTGCCATTACGTCTCACTGTTCGCAGCGATGCCTCTCCACGCGGTCTGATGCGCGTTGCACTGTTCGGCGCCGGCGTCAGCGTGGACTGCGGGGCAGTCACTCCGCGGCCCCCGCCCCTGGGTCGAGACCTGTTCGACCCTCTCCATCGCCTCTACCCGGGCTGGCGGAGTGTGCCGGCGGACGAGGTGGCGCTGTTCCGCGACAACTTTGAGGACGGAATGAACGCTGTGCTCCAGAAGTTCGGGATGGCGGTGGCGCCCCTCATGCAGGAGATGGCGGTCTTCTTCTCGATCTTCGCCATCCCGGCGTCGGGCGAGAACCGCTACGTGACCTTGCTCGAACGAGCGCGTAAGCACCGAGTGCTTTGGAGCACCCTGAACTACGAGTGCCTCCTGGAGTGCGCTGCCGCCCGTCTTGGGAGGTCGGTCGCGTACTTCGCGGATCCAGCCGATGACTCGGTCCCCGTCTGGAAACTGCACGGCTCCTGCAACTTTCGGGTCACCGGGCTGGCAGCAGGCCGCGGCGTGTCGTTCGGCACCGGCGTGACAGTGGGTGGCGGAATCGAGCCGATGGACCTGCCACAGGTCCGCGAGTGGTGCGCTGGCGACAACGCGCTGTACCCTGCCATGTCGCTCTACGCGGCGGGCAAGCCCATCGTGATGTCCCCGGGTCCGGTGCAAGATGCGCAGTCCCGATGGGCGCGGCACGTGTTGGAGAGCGAGCGCGTCCTGCTCATCGGCATCAACCCGCACGGTCCAGACGGACACGTATGGGGGCCGCTCGCGACCACACCCGCGGAGGTCGCCTGCATCGGGAACGAGGCGGCGTTCACCGCATGGGCGTCGGCAAACCGCGGAGGCCGTCCAACCAAGTTCTTCGGCAGCCGGTGGTCGCGCTCCGAGCGGGCCGCAGCGGACTTCCTGACAGCGTAGTCAGCCAGCATTCTCGCTCCACGATACCGCGCTGGCCCACCAGGGCGTGTCGGGTGCGCCGGGCGCGCGTGCGCTTGCCTCGACGGAGCGCGCGCGGTTCGAGCGGCGCGTTACGCGGGAGGGCTCGCACCGGGTGGCCCGGTGAAGTTGAAGGACGCCCAGGTGCCTGCGTCCCGTATCGGAGTCGGGAGCGCCTTCACTCTCGCCGTGACGAGAATGGCCTCGACAGCCGTGAGGCTCCCACCGATCCCGACCGTGACATGCTGCCAGCCGGCGCACCGAACCGGCGAGTCCTTGCAGAAGTCGAACGAGACCCCGTCGATGATAGCGACGTAGTCGTCCTCGGTGTGCAGCCCGTTCGCGTGAAACGAGTTTCGGATGAATGCCGGAACCAGAAGCCGGGTCTCCTGGGTGCTCGGGTCTACGGCCTGCGTCGCGACGACCACGGCCTTCGCGATCTTGCGGAAGCCCCAGGGCACTTTCTGACCGAGCGCCCGGAGCACGTTTGAGAGCAGGTTCTCGACCTGAAACTGATACCACGTGAGCGTCGAGAGCCGCGAGTGTATTTCCCATCCTTCGCACATCGCTTCGAGCGCCGGGGGAGGGATCTTGGTCGCCCCGATGAGGGCGGCGAACTGCTGCGCACTCATGCGCCGGCCTTGGAGTTGGCCGAGGACGCTCACCGTGATGATGGCGGACTCGACGCCCTGGCGGGCGTTGGCGAGTGCGATGCTCCTCGCATCCTCAACCGGGTACGCTGTGCCCGCCGTTGCGAGGCGCCGGTGCAGCGCGACGAGTCCGTCACGGAAGGCCGGCCAGTCTGGATCCGCGTCGTAGGTGAGGGGGCGGCGAGGTTCAGCCATCCGGCTCCTCAATCCTGCCGGCGACGTTCGCGTCCCCGCCGAGGACCGTGGCGTCGCTGGGACCGACCGTCACGCCGTCGGGCTCCAACCCCTCGGACTCGTCCATGCCGGCGCCATCGTGCGCGGCGCGGAGGGTGCGCGCAACGGGGGGATGCGGGCAGCGCGGGGCTATCGGACGCCCGCCGCTGCACGGGCCTGGGAGAGTGCCTGCTCGACCGCCGCGCGGTGCGGCCAACCGGCTGGAGCGAACTCTAGCGCCTTCACGAAGTCGGCCGCGGCGCCGGCCGAATCGCCCTGCGCCCACCTGGTGTTGCCGCGGTTGCACCACGCTTTCGCGTACCGCGGGTCCAACTCCAGGGCGCGGTCGAAGTCGGCGATGGCCCCCCCGAAATCGCCATGCGCCTGCCGGGCGACGCCGCGGTTGTGCCACCCCTCCACGTACTGCGGGGCCAGATCCAGGGCGCGGCCATAGTCGGCGATGGCCCCTGCGATGTCGCCCTGTGCCTTCCGGGCAATGCCTCGATGGCCCCAGGCCGCCACGTCCCGCGGCCGGCCTCGCAGGGCCTCCCCGAACGCCGCCGCCGCCCGCCCTGCCTCGCCGGCATGGAGCAGCGCCGACCCCGCCCAGTACCACACGCGCGGGTCCGTGCGGCGTGCGCGGGCCAACGCCTCTAGGACGTCTCCTGACGAGGCGAAGTCGCCCCGCGCGTACGCGAGAAGCCCCCGCGCGAACCCCGCCTCGTCCCCCGCCGCTTCCCCGATGGCCGCGAGGTCGGCCTCCGCCGTGCGCCGATCGTCCCGCAGTGGAGCCGTTCCCTCGCCTCGCGTCTTTCCGATCTCCCCTGCCACCATCCCGCGCGCGTACGCCTCCAGTCGCAGCAGCGCCCGCTCAAGCCGCGCCGGGGCGAATCTCGGAGCCACCTCCACCGCCCGGGTGCACCAAGCGAGGGCCTCCGGCGCGTTTCCTACGTCCCGCCACGCCCGCGCCATTCCCAGGAGCGCCTCGGGCATCTCGGGGTAGGCGCGCAGGGCTTCCTGGAACGCCGTTCGGGCCTCGGCAGCGAGGGCGTCCCGGTCGGCCACCAGCCAGTCGTCCCGTGCGAGCAGCCGGTCCAGCCGTCCGAGCACCGCGGCGCCGCGGTCCACGTGCGGCTGCGCCGCGAGGCGCATCTCCGTCTCGCGTGCCCGAGCCTCAAGCGCCGCCCGCTCCCGGGTCTCGGCATCGGCTCGGGCGCGCGCGTCGCTCAGCCAGCGAGGCATGAGGAGTCCGCCGACGGCCGCGCCCGACGCGGCCAGAACGAGTACGGCCGTGGCTACAGCCGCCTGCCGCTGACGCGCCCAACGTCCCAGGCGCTCCAGCGCCCCGGGCGCTCGGGCGACGATCCCGTCGCCGCGCAGGAACCGCCCGAGATCGTCGCCGAGTGCCTCCGCGGTTGGGTATCGGCGCGCCGCGTCCTTCTCCAAGCACTTCGCGACGATGGTGTCCAGGTCTCGGGGGAGTCCCGCGACCATTCTCCCGAGTGGCCTCGGCTCTCGCGTCGCCACGGCGGCAAGCACCTGAATCGGGGTCTCGCCGTCGAAAGGCATCGCGCCGGAGAGGCACTCGTAGAGCACGACCCCGCACGCCCACACGTCGGTCCGGGCGTCCACCGGGCCCCCCGCGGCCTGCTCGGGGCTCATGTAATGCGGGGTTCCGAGCACTTGACCGGACTTCGAGAGCCGCGCCGAGCCCTCCACGTCCCGAGCAAGCCCGAAGTCCGCGAGAAGAGGCTCGCCGTCCTTGTCGAGCAGGATGTTCGCTGGCTTCACGTCGCGGTGGATTACGCCTTGGGCGTGCGCGTGGGTGAGCGCGCGAGCGACCTTCTCGACGAGCCGGGCGGCGCGGTCGGGGGGTAGCGACTCGCGGTCGAGGAGTGCGGAGAGGCTCTCGCCCTCGATGAGGTCTTGGGCGATCCACGCGACCCCGTCCGCCTCGCCCGCGGCGTGGACCGCCACGGCGTTCGGGTGCCGCAACCGCGCCGCGACCCGGCCCTCGCGCAAGAACCGCGCCCGGAGGTCCGCCGGGGCCTCAGCCGGGAGGATCTTGAGCGCGATGTCGCGGCCGAGGGAGGGATCGCGGGCGCGGAACACGACCCCCATCCCGCCTCGACCGAGTTCGCCCAGGATGTCGTACGTGCCGAGGCGGGTGCCGGCAACGACGTGTTGACCGGAGCGAGACGGGCGGGCATCGCTCGGGGACGTGCCACCGGCCGCGGTCACGTCGCCCGGCTTCGGTTCGTCCGAGCCCATGCTCCCCTCGCCCGGACCGCCAGCGTAGGCTCGGCCAGGGGACGGCGCAAGGCGGACGGGTCGCGCTTCCCGTACCAAGTCCCGGGAGCCGGGACGGCCTCTCGTGCGTCTGTTCTGGTGGACCGATGAAGGAGGTCTCCATGCGGACACGTGACGTGGTCGCGGGGGTCGCGCTCATGCTGGCGGCGACCGCGGTCGGGTGTTCGAGCGGGGCCGACGCTCGCGTGGCCGCGCTAGAGGCCAAGGTGGCGGCGCTCGACGCCAAGGTCGCCGCCCAGGAGAAGGCGCTCGCGGAGCGAGAGCCGTCGGCTCCCTCGGGGTTGCCGCCGGTGTGGCTCCCCGGTGCCTGGACGCCCGGCGCGTGGACTCCCGGCCCGACGCCGGTGATCGCCACGCCGTACCCTCGGGGGTGGGGTGCCGGGCCGGTCGAGATCCCGTCCCCGAGGATCACCGCCCCCGAACCAGGGCTGACTCGCGAGCAGTTCGAGGAACTCGTGAAGCGGGTGATCGAGCAGACTCGGCGTGAGGCCGAGGAGCGCGAGAAGTAGTCCATCACGTCGCGTGGTCGGCAGCCCCGCGGGGCGGCTTCCCCGTCCGGCCGGCCCGGGCGGGGGAGCCCCGGCCCGGCTTGGGTTTGACACAGTGTCAAAGCCGCCCGGCCACCCCCGCCTCCCCCGCCCGGATGGTCGCCATAACCCGTTACCAGAGCGCATCTTGCTGCTCCGACCGATTCCTGGGTCCAGACCGGCCGCCAGGACGATCGACGAGGCCCCCTGAAGGCCCGTGGGGACGCGCGGCCGGCAAGCCGGTGCGTCGGGCTCGGCTCCTCGGCTGGCGGGCGGCTGAGCGGCCGTGGCGCGATTCGGCGGGTTCGCGCCTCCGCCGGCCCGGATGGTCACCGATAACCCGTCAGGGTGTTGCGGCGGCCGGCGAGGCGTACGTCGCGACCAGGACAGGGATGGCGAACTCCTCGGCGAGCGGGGTGAAGTCGGCCGGCGCCGGCTTCGTCCGCGCGTCGAACACGCAGCACATCGCCGCGCGGATCCGACCCTCGGCGATCTGCGCCTTGAGTTTCTCCAAGTCCGCGCGAACCGCGGCGGCCGAGTAGTTCTTGTGGTTGCCGTCGAGCACCGACTTGAACTCGATCGCGAGGTCGAAGTGCTCGGGCTTGCACTCCGGCGTCCACGGGGTCCGCTCCCAACGCGCCGGGTCGGTCAGGAGCAGGTCGAGCCGCCGGTTCCTCCCCATGCTGGCCTCCAGGTGGACCCACCGCTCGCCGCCGTCACCGAGCGCGGCGGCGATCCGGCTGGCGACGAGGAACACCATGTCGTGCTCCGACCAAACCAGCGTCGGGTTGGCGCGGCGGTCCGCCGCGAAGCCGCGCCACGCCTTCGCCACCGTCGCCGCGAGGTCAGGCAAGCCCGCCCCCCTCGCTGGGCTCGCCCGACTCCGCTTGGCCGGGTCCCCCGGGCGAAGCAGGAGGCGGAGGCGGCGGAGGGGCCTCGCCGCCAGCAGCGGACGCCGCAGCCTTCCCCGGCGGCGCATCGGTGAACACGTAGAAGTCCGCCGCGGCGTCGTCGAACAGGATGCCGATCTTGCCGGTGTCGGTGCGGTAACCGAAGTGCTCCGTGCGCGCGAGGAGATCCACTTCTGGAGCGAGCCGATCGGTCATGCACGCCTTCACGTAGTCGACGAACGCCTCGATGTCACGGAGTTCGGCCAGGGCCTGCTCCGGTTCGGCGTGTCTCGCGATGGACCGCACCACGCGGTGCAGGAAGGGACGCTCATCTGGGAAAAGCGGGATGGTGCCGTCGAACAGGATCCGCTCGACTTCGAGCCGCTTCGGATCGACGTTGCCGTGGAGCCAGTCGTTCCGCGAGTTCATCACCGTGTGGAACGCCTTGAACTGCGGGGCCGCGGGATCGACAGGCTGCTTGAGTCCCTGGCATGTGATGTGCAGTTCTCGAACTCGCACGTCGATCTGTCGGCGGACAACGTCTTGGTAGAGTCGCTCATCGGCCCGCACGTCCGGCCGCACGAGCAGGAAGATCACGAGGTTCACGAACGCCTCCGCCAGGACCGGACACAGCATCCTGATCGAAGTCGCGAGCACCGTTGCCCGTCGTTGCGCGTCCGTCCAACGCCGCATCTCTTTCATGTACGCAGCGTGGACTGCGGAGGTCGTGACGTGCGGAAGCGGGGTCGGCTCCGACAGATCCAAACTCCGAAGTTCCGTTGCGATGTCGGCAACCGTGCGTTGGACACGGTGGTACGGGTTGAGTACGAGTGTCCATGCCTCCAGAGTCGCGCGTGCCCCCTTCATCGCCGACCCGGTCCGCTGCAGATCCGATCGAATGGCCTCCATTACCTTGCTTGCGCCGTCTGCGGCGAGGGGCGCCTTGGTGAGAGCGTGAAACTGGATCCAACTGTTGGTCCCCACCACGTGCAGGACATCATCGCCCGCCGCGACCACGTAGTCCCACTGGAGCAGGTTGTCCGATCCCGGCCCGCGCACGGCCATGAACGGGCCGTTCGGGGCGCCGAAGCGCGCCTTCAGGTACACGTACAAGACCTGCGGGGAGAAGGTCCCGTCGTTCATCCAGGATTGGCGAGAGCGACTCGCCATCCCGCCCGGCAGTTCCATCGCGTCGATGGGATTCCCTCGCTGCCATCTAGCCGGATCGAGGAGTGGAGACACGTTCCCGGGCGTGGGCTCCGCTCCAGCGGGCGGCGAATCGCTCATCGCCCGCCCCCCGGCTTCGCGTCGAGATCGTCGATCACCTTCCGCAACTCGATGACCTCCAGCGGGCACTCGGGCCAGTCGTGGGTCCAGCACACGACGAGGTCGCAGCCGGAGACTGCGTGGCCGTGCTCCTGGAAGTTCCGACTACGGAACTCGAACTCGATGCGGACACGCTGCCAGCGGTCCTTCTTCCGATCCACGCACCGCTTGGCCTCGCAGTCGGGGAATGCCGCGTGGACGGCCTCGACGATGAAGCCCAGGTCGCGCGCCACCATCCCGAACAGGAAGACGACGCCCTGCTCGTTGATCGGCGCGTGGCGCAGGCCCCGGAAGTCGATCGGGCCGCCGTACTCTGGTCCCGCGCCGCGGGCGTACTCGTGGCCCGGGGGGTGCTGGATCTCGCCGGGCCTGTCGCGATCCGGGGCCTCGTCGGCCGCGGCGCTCGGCTTGGGTAACGTCTGAAGGATCGGCGATCCGGGTTCTCGGGCGGACAACCACTCGCGGTACTCGCGAAGGAGCGCGTCCTTGCCACCGAAGTGCTTCTTGAACGTGTCGTCGGAGAACTTGGATCGCGCCGCTAGCACCGGCCATGGCGGCACGCGGCCGACCTCGGCGACGACCCGGTGAAAGTCCGCGAGCAGTTCCTCGTTGTGCACGGGCTCGTTGTGCATCGGATGACGGCCGAGCCCCGCCGCCGTCCAGAGGGCCGTGTACCCGCCGTCCGGGAACACTCGGTAGACGTGATGGTCGGAGATCCCCGTGGCGCGGCGGAAGACCGTGCGTGAGAGCACGCCGCCGTTCTCCGCCGCGGCGCGCTTCGCCGCCTCGATCAGCGAATCCCGGGTCGGCGGTGCCTGCTCGGACATCTCGGTGGCCGATTCTACCCGGGTGGCGCGGGAGGGGCGCGGACGGAGTACGACCGTAGATGGGCGCGGAGGCCGCGAGCGCGACGATGGCTCGCCGAACGCGATCCGACGCCGGCTCCCGGGCGTCCACGTCTTGAACTGTTGCCCGCGATCGGAGTAGCGTGCGAGGCGATGGCCGAAGACCTTCCGGCCCCCTCCGTAGGCTCACCGGAGCAAGCGCGGGAGCCCCGTTTCGACCGCGCGCTCCGATGCGTCGAGTGTTCCGCCGCGCTTGCGGCGACGGTTGGGGTCACCCTGGTCGGGCTGACCTGCTTTGCGGCCTTCTTCGTCCATCTCGTGTGCCCGTCGGCGGCTTGGCCCAAGGAGGTCGGTCGCGTGGTCTTTCACGCGACCGCCGAGGTCGGACGCGCGTGGCCGGTCCTGCTCGCGCTTGCCGGGCTGTTCCTGTTTCGACCGCTGCGGACATTCATCGAGGAGGCCGAGCACCTGCCGTTCTCGAAGCGGCGGCGTCAGCCGAATCCCAGACCCAAGGGGAAACGCGAGAAGCCGGGATGAGCGACGAGCCCATCCTCCTAGATTCGGGCGAGTACCAAGCGTTGGAGTTCGCGCTCGGCCGGCGTGCCATCGTGGAGTACGAGGTGCGGTCGTCCCAGCCGGTCTCTGTGCATCTGGTAGACGACGATGACCTCGCGGACTACGAGAGCGGCGAGGGCTTCTCGTACTTCGTCGGAGCCCGGAACCGGAAGCGACACTTCGAGCGCCTTCGCCTGCCGGCGGGGCGGTACTTCGTCGTGATCGAGAACGAAGGCGTGGACCCCGCGGCCGCCGTCTGCGACCTTTACTACTGATCGCCATGTGCCGTGGTCAGCAGCCCTGCGCGGTGTCGCTTCAGTACGCGCGCACGCCCGAGTGGAGGGACGACCTCCTGAACGTGATGTTGGCCGAGGGCTGGGCGGCGTTCGACCTCGATGTATCCCCGGCTGACGAGCAGCGCATCCGAGCCTCCATCGCCGCCGGCCGGCCGCTCCCCCGGCGGAATCCACCCGACGAGACCTACGACATCCTCGTGAACGGCCAGTTCGCTGGCGACATCGGTTTCATGCGCTCGGCCCAGGACGAAATCAACATCATCGTGCTGCCCGGATTCCGCAGGTGCGGCGTCGCCTCCCGAGCACTGGCGGCGTTTCTGCAACAGGTCACGGTTCGTCCGCTCCAGGCCAAGGTCCGCCTCAAGAACCGCTTACGTGTCTTCGTGATCCAACTCGTGACGCGCGCCGGATTTTGCCCTCGTTCCAGTGCGTCGCACAACGAGTGGTTCGACCTCCCTTGAGTGGACGGCGCATCGCAACCAGCCTGACCACGCGCGCAACGCCGAAAGTTGGTGCCCGGCCGGCTTCCGTGCCACCTGCCGGAGTAGGTTCTCGGAGACGATCTCGCGGAACCGGGCGCCGTCAGTTTTCAGCCACGCCCACACGGCCCGCGCGATCCGGTCGAGGGCCAGCAGTTGCGTTATCCGCGCGCGGCTCACGCCCAAGAGTCGGGAGAGGTCCGCCCGCGAGCGCGCAATCCCCTGATCGAGGAGCCGCCGCGCCGCAGGTAACGGACACGACGCGGACCGCCGGCAGGAGCGGATTGCGCCGTCAGCCGTGCTCCGCCCGCGCCCCGCGGCGACGGCGGACCAGCCAGGCGAGGAGCGCGCCGCCGACGAGCAGGATCGTGCCATGTTCGAGGACAAGGACTTCCCAGAACAGGCGATGGTCCTCGTAGGCCATCCCGTAACCCTTCGCGTGCGCTTGCCTGATTTGGGCGTCGCTTGGCAGAAGCCAGCACCACTCCCACTCGACGCTCGCATAACCATAGGTCGCGCGAGCGATGGGTGCGCCAGGCTGCTTCCAAGACTCCGGGATCTCAAAGCGGAGCGGCAGCAGCAGCGAGGTGAGGACCAGCGTGGCGACGACAAGGGCGAGCACCGCCGGGATCGCCAGGGGAGCGGCCCCGGTGCGCAGGCGGGCACCCAACGGCCGGATCGGGTTCCCGCACTTCGGGCACGACGTTGCGCGATCCGAAACCGGCGCGGTGCACTCGGGGCAGTCGATCAGCAAGGGTTATCCCGTGCCATCCTCGGCGCCCTCGGATGCTATGGCCGTCCTCGGCCCGCAGTCAACGCCGCCTCCGCCTCCGCCCTCCGCCGCCGCTCGCGGCGGATCACCCACGTCAGCACGATGCCGCCGAGAAGCAGGAGCACGACGTGCTCGGCCGCGATGAGGGGCCAGTTCAGCGCCTCCTCCATCATGGGAACCGGAGGGTACCGGGAGCCGTCCTCACGCCGTTCTCGCGCCCACGTCCAGCGGTACCGGACGGAAGGTGAGACAGGATCCTCGATGTAGTAGCCCCCGCCGGCGATCCCGCCGGCCGGTGTGTACCCGGCGCTGACCCGCCAGCGGACCGGCACGTACAGGAATGTCCCGGCCAACAGCAGCAGCCAGATCACGGCCAAGATGCCGACGCGGCCGCGCACGACGGGCAGAGTATCAGGACTCCCGACCTCCGCGCACCCACCCGCACCATGCCCGCAGCGCCGCGAGTTGGTGCGCGGGCGGTTTCCGCGCCACCTGCCGGAGTAGGTTCTCTGACACGATGCCGCGGAGAGGGGGCGCAAGGCAGCCGCGACCGCCGCGGATCAGCGAGCGGCGCGCAGGACGACCTCCGTCGGGCCGCTCACCCGGCCTTCCCAGGTGAACAGTTGACCCCCTGACTCGGCGAGAGCGCGCCAGCGGCCGTGCGCCACGGCGCGGAACTCGAAGGTGCCGGACCGATCCGTCCATCCCTCGGGACCGGCATCCCCGGGAAGGCGGCGCAGCATGACCCGCATCGGAACGGGGGGGGCGCCTTCCACGCGCCCGCGAACCACGTCGGCGTCGAGCACGAGATCAAGGCCCGAGTTGGGTACCTCCACGTTGTCCACCTGCAACCCCCACGTTTCCATGGACTCTCCCATGACCTCGATTCGGTAGCGCCCAGTTTCCAGGCCCCGAAACTGGAATCGCCCGCGATGATCCGTCATCGCGTAAGTTCCGAACTGCGGGCCGTTCGCGAGCACGGGACGGTCCGCGACGGGCGATCCGTCACTCCGGTGGAGCCGCCCCTCGATCGACAACGCGAGGGGGAGCGAGAGCGTCACGGGAGGGACGGCGTGGCCGCTCACAGTCACACGCGCTGTTACCGCCTGCGTGCCCCGGACGGCTGTCCAAACTACATACGCGCCGTCCGGTACCCACGCGATGGTACGGCCCTTCTCGTCAGTCACCGTGGTGCAGGCGGTCGGCTGCGTGGTTGCGGGTTCCCTCATCATCACTGTCGCCCCAGGAACGGGCGCACCGAGTTGGTCCTGGCAAATCACGGGGACAGGCCGCAGAGCCGGGACTGCCCAGGAAACGGTTTCCGTGGTCGGGGAGACCACGAATCGGGCGTCCACAACGGACTCGCAGGTGTCGGCAAGCCCGAGGTGCCCCCCCTGCATTGCCAGCGTCACCCGGTAGGGCACGAGGCCCTGGTGCAGCCGCAACTCCACGCGGCCGGTTGGTGGCACGACAACGTGGATCCCGTAGCCGAACGGTTCGTCCTCGCGACTGAGTCGGAGGAGCCAACGGGTCTCGGACGGGCCGGGTACGCCCGCCCTGGACTCGACGACCGCCTGGAGGCGTCGGGTGCGGCGGAGCCGAATCTCGCAGTGAGAGTCCCTGGCGTCCGGCGAAAACTCCATCCACGTCCTCTCGAACGCGGGGTGACGAGTTTCGAGGACCAAGGCATCCGTGGACGGCAACCAGATCGGCGGTGAACAGCCCGCTCGGTCTGTCGTGTACGTGTCGATCCTTGTGACCAGTTGCGCGCCGGAGACGGGGCTTCCGCCCTCGTCCACGACTCGTGCCGTGACCGGGTTCCCCGGGGGCAGGACCACGATCACACGCCTCTCGGGGCCGCTCGCGGACACGTAGAGCAGGTCTGTCGCGTGGCCAGGGGCGGACACCACGATCTCCAAGGTCTCGTCCGCGACGTTCTCGAACCTGAACTCCCCTGCGGCGTCCGCCGTCCCGGTGGCCATCGTCGCTGGTGGGAGCCACTGGTCGGGTGCGCCTCGAACGCTCACGCGCGCGTTTGGGATTGACCGACCTTCGAGATCCATGACTGCGCCAACCAGGACGCCGGCTGGTCGCAGCACAACGTGGATCGCATTGGACGGTGGGCTCTCGACCCAGATCGCTCGCGGTGCGTAGCCAACCCGTGTCACGCGAAGGCTGCGGCGACCCTCCAGAGTCGGCGGATCCTCCGGGCGTACCCCCAAGGAGAACCGGCCGTCAGGATCGGTGCTTCCAACGACGTCTGCCACCTCGACCCGCGCGTCTGCGATCGGTGTCTCGCTGGCGTCGGTCACGATGCCGGCCACGGTGATCGGCACGAGCCACCCCGCTCGCGCGTCTTGGCTGTCATCGGCCGGTGGTTGGCCCCGCGCGTGGTCTTCATGCGCTTCCAGGCTCGCGGGGGCACTCCGTTGCGCCGCGTGGGCCGCGTTGATGCTGGACTCGATTGGTCCGCTGCCGGGGGGAAGCAAGCCCACGCGCTCCGCCCCGCCGTCCGTAGTGACTCCGCCACGCTGCCACCAGAGCAGGCCCGCGCTGATGGCGACGAGGGCGAGGAGCACGACGACGCCCCTCCGGTTCACGTAGTCAGGGTATCAAGACTCCGGGCCGCCGCGCACCCACCGGCACCACGCCCGCAGCGCCGGGAGTTGGTGCGCGGGCGGCTTCCGCGCCACCTGCCGTAGGAGGTTCTCCGAGACGATCTCGCGAAACGGCGCCCCGTCGCCCGTGAGCCACGCCCACACGTCCGGCGCGATGCGGTCGAGGGCCAGCAGTTGGGTCACGCGCGCGCGGGTGACCCCAAGGAACCGGGAGAGATCCGCCCGGGAGCGGGCGACACCTTGGTCGAGCAGCCGGCGGGCCTCCACCCACCGTGTGAGGGGTTCCACCCGGACGCGGCGAGCGATGGCAGGCTGACGGTCCAGGCGGGGTACGCCGTTGGCGTAGCGCGGCGCGCGCGGGATCTCCACCAGGAGCACGGTATCCTGCCCCAGGAGCCCGCTTGGCTTTGTGACCCGGGTCGGGGAGCCATGAAGCAGAAGCGCGACGCTCCGCGCTCCGCGGGGGGTCACGGTTCGTTTCATGGTCCTGAACCGACTGCCGACCGCCGGGCGGGCATCGGCAGGCAAGCGTGGGGGAGCCGCCCTGTCGCTACCGCCCCCCGCGGCCCGAACGGGCTATCTCGGCTGCGGCGCGGTGCCTTCCCAGTGGGCGCGGTAGCGCGGCCAGACGGCGACGGCGAGCTTGCGGCCCAGATCGAGGCCGTGGTCGTTGTCCGTCCGGATGTGGTAGCCGCCGAGCATCCGGGACTCCGCGGCCATCTCGGCCGTGGCGGAGAACGTCGGCAGCGGCAGGTCCACGTCGCGCACGCTGGAGATGCCCGTGGCGGGGGCGCCCTCGATCGCCTGCATCTCGTACGTGCTGCAGTCGGTCTCGGTCAGCTCGCCGGCCGAGCGCTTCGCCAGGAACTCGAACCGGTCGCTGCCGCTGAAGAGTTCGAGCATCTTCGAGCAAGCCCCGCTCACCGTCGCGTGGCCCGAGGGATAACCGGGGAAGGGCGGCGTGACGAACGTGTCCGGCGAGTAGGGATGCCACTCCTCCGCCGGGATCGCGCGGAATCCCTTGCAGGGCCCGGCGTAGCCGTTCACCTTGCGGCCCTTGTGGAACCACCGCACGTACCAGTACGGGCGCGAGGAGTCGAAGTGGTACTTCTCGTTCCAGCAGACGACGAAGGCGTCGTGCGCCATCGCGGCGATGCTGAAGAAGAGCTTGACGTCCTGGTCGAGGCCGTACCGGTCGCGGCGCGAGAGGTCCTGAGCGAAGCGGAGCCAGTGGCCGGACTGCCCCGTGGAGCGGGGGCCGTCGCGCATGAACTCGACGATCGCCTTCTGGCGGAGCGACAGGTTCGCGTTGGCCTCGATGCACTCGTCCACTTCCCTCCTCATCTGGTCGGAGTCCGCCTTGGGGGGGCCGGGCATCCGGAACGGGCCGGGGTCGTCCACGCCGATGCACTTCACCCGGCCCCAGTGGGGCGTGAGCCCGCGGGGCGTGAAGCGGCCGGGCTTGCCGTCCGGATTCGCGAACGAGATGGGCATCCACCGATCAGGGTCCTGCTCCTGGCCGGGCTCGCGGAAGGGCTTGTAGCCGCTCGTGTCGGAGTAGGGCTTCCCGTTGCCGCGCGGGTCGTCGCCGAGCTGGTTCGAACCGTCGTTGTGGCGGTACTCGATGAGCGCGGCGGCGACCGCGTTGCCGACGCCCTCGGGGGTCCCGGGTTCCGTGGACCCGTTCGCGGGGTCCACGCCACTCTGCTTCGCCGTCTCCCGGACCCAGGCGAGGTCCTCGGGGAAGAGATCCTCGAGGCAGCGCGTGACGGCGTAACCGATGGCCTTCTCCCTGTTCGCGTCGGTGCGCTCGGCCTCCGGGCGCCGGAGCGCCCCGCCGAGCCGAGTGCCGACGGCGCTGGCGTCGTAGCAGGCCCAGGCGTCGAACATCGCGGTGCAGGAGATCGCCATCTCCCGGGCGATGGTGGTCGGCCGCGCCCCGATGCGGTCGTTCCGGCGGGCGGAGGCTTCCAGGATAATCTCGAGCCACCGGTAAGCCGCGGAAGGGGCGGGATGTCTCTCGGCATGGAGCGGCCATCGGGAAGCGTCCGCGGTGACGTGGGGGCCCGAGTAACACTTGAAGTGGTGGGAGTCCGCGCTCGGCTGGCCGCCGCCAGCCCCTCCGGAAGAGCAGCCGGCGAGAAGCGACGCGGCGCAGACGAGCCCGGGGGTGACGAACGAGGTCTTGGGCATGCTCCCGCTCCTCTCTGCGATGTGCCCCGTGCCCGCCGGGAGGGCCTCGGGAAGCTCGGGCGGCCCCGGCGTGGCGTGGGCGGGGAGGATGAGACGGGCGCCGGGCCCTGTCAAGGAACGGACTCGATCCGTCCCCGACCATATGGGTCCGGGCCGCGGACCTTCACCTCGCCGCGCGGGCCCGGCGGAGGTCCGTCTCGACCGCCTGGCGCAGGGGCCACCCCGGCTCCGCGACCTCCAGGGCCTTCTCGAAGTCCGCCACGGCGCCGTCGGAGTCTCCCTGCGCTCCCCGCGCCAGCCCCCGGCTCGCGTACGCCTCGGGCAACCGCGGGTCGAGGCGGATCGCCTCGGTGTAGTCCGCGATCGCGCCCCCCAGTTCGCCCCGCGACCGCCGGAGGGCGCCGCGGTTGCTCCAGGCAGGCGCGTCCCGGGGCTCGAGACGGATCGCCTCGTCCAAGTCCGCGATCGCGCCGTCCGTGTCTCCGCGACCCCCTCGGAGGAGGGCCCGGCTGCGCCACGCCCTCGCCTGCGCGGATCGAGCCGCAGCGTCTCGGACAAGTCCTCGAAGGCCCCGTCGAGGTCCCCCGTCTCGCGGCGCGCGGCGCCGCGGTTGAACCGGGGCGACGGGTCCCTGGGGGCCAGGCGGATGGCCTCCGTGAAGTCCTCGAGGGCCCGATCCCACTGGCGCGCGTCCCGGAAGGCGACGCCGCGCTGGTTCCAGGCCTCCGCATCCTCCGGCGCGACCCTGATCGCCTCACTCAAGTCGGTGACCGAGCCGAGCGGGTCGCCCGAGTCCCGCCTCGTCTTTCCGAGGTTCTTCCGCGCCGACGCGTCGCGTGGGTTCAGGCGCACCGCCTGCTCGAGGTCCCGGAGAGCGCCGGCGATGTCGCCCGTGTACGCGCGCGCGACGCCACGGTTGTTCCACGCGCTCGCCAGGGCGGGGTCGAGCTCAATCGCCCGCGAGGCGTCGGCGATGACCCGCGCGTGGTCTCCGATGGCGAGGTAGGCGAATGCGCGATTGTTCCAGGTGGCCGCCAGGCGCGGTTCGAGACGCAGGGCCTCGGTGAAGTCCGCGACGGCTCCAGGCAGCTCGCGAAGCTGGCGTCGCAAGACCCCACGGTTGCTGTAGGCCCACGCGAACGGCACGCCCGCCGAGAGCGCCGTCCCGTAATCCTGCACGGCCCGGGTCCGGTCACCGCTCGGGTCGAGGCTCTCCACCCAGGCCCGCAGGAGCCCGGCCTCCCATCCCGCCGCATCTCGGAGCGCCTCCCGCGCGCCCGCCCAATCGTCCGCGATGATCGCGAGGGCCGCGGATGCGAGACGCCCCTCGGAGCCCGGCGCGCCCCGGGCGCGCTCGAGGTCGGGTCGGGCCTCCGCGAACTCCCGACGGAACAACCTCTCGAGCCCCCCGTAGAGCCTCGCGGACGTCCCCTGGGGCGCGGTGGCCGGCACCTCGCCCCAGACGGAGCGGGCCTCGTCTCCGCGGCCGATGGCCCACAGCCGCATCCCCCGCTCGACCCGCCAGTCGTGACGGCGCGGGTCCTGATCGAGCGCGCGGGCGAGGAGATCCGCCGCCCGCGCGGGGTCCTCGACCGCCACGGCGCGAGCCTGCGCGGCGAGATCCTCCGCCGCGGACCGGTCCGGCCCTCCCGCGACGCGGCCTTCGGGGTCCGGGCGCGAAGCCCACGCCAGGACCGCGATCCCCGCCGCGACCGCCGCCGCCGCCGCCCGGCTCCGCGTCGCGCCGGGGAGCCGGGCCCGGGGCCGTCGCCCGCCGAGGACGCGATCGAGATCCTCCCGGAGAGCGCCGGAGTCCCGGTATCTCTCGCGAGCCCGCTTGGGCAGGCACGCCCACGCCACCCGGTCCACGCCGCCGGGCACTCCGCGGCGCAGAGCGCCCATCCGGACCGGCTCGCGGAGGAGCACCTGTCCCACAATCGCCGCGCCGGTCGCCCCCTCGAAGGCCGGCCGCCCGGTGATCATCTCGTAGAGGACGCAACCGAGGCCCCACACGTCGGTCGCGGGCGTGAGCGAGGAGACCTCGCCGCGGGCCTGCTCGGGGGACATGTACGCCGGGGTGCCGAGCGCCTCGCCCGTGCGGGTGAGCTTGGAGCCCGTCGCGATGGACTTCGCGAGGCCGAAGTCGGCGAGGTACGCGGCTACCGTCTCCTCGCGCACGCTCCCATGCTACCGGGATCGCCGCGAGGAGGTGCGGATTGACGCGGCCGTCCCCCGGTCGGAGACTCGCCCGCGTGGGGCTCGCCGACGAGCACAGGCGGCAGTTCGCCTGGCGCGCGTGGCCGGCGGCCCTCGACGCCCTCCCGCCGCTCCAGGGCCGGACCGTCCTCGACCTCGGCTGCGGCGTGGGGGACCTGGCCGCCGCGCTCGTCGCGCGGGGGGCGCGCGTGATCGGCGTGGACTCGAACGAGCAACTCCTCGCGGAGGCGAGGGCGAGGGGACTCCCGGGGGCCGAGTTCCGCGCCGGGGATCTGCGCGCGCTCCCGGACCTCGGCGTGGCGGCGGACGGGGTCTGGTGCAGCTTCGCGGCCGCCTACATCCCCGATCTTCCCCCGGTCCTCCGGGCGTGGGCGGGGCGCCTGCGGTCGGGGGGCTGGATCGCGCTCACCGAGATTGACGGTCTGTTCGCCCACGAGCCCCTGGGCGAGCGGACGAAGTCGCTCCTCGACGCCTACGTCCGGGACTCGCTCGCGGCGGGCCGGTACGACTTCCGGATGGGGATTAGGCTGCGCGGCCACCTCGAGCGGGCGGGGTTCCGGGTTTCCCGGGAGATCGCTCTCCCGGACGCCGAGTTCTCGTTCGAAGGGCCTGCCGGACCCGACGTCGTCCACGCCTGGGAAGAGCGGCTCTCCCGCATGCGGCTCCTGCGCGACTCCTGCGGCGCGGAGTGGGACGCGGTCCGGGCGGACTTCCTGGCCTGCCTGCGTCGGCCGGACCACAACTCGGACTCGCGGGTCGTCTGCTGCATCGCCGAACGCCCGGCCTGAGGGCCTCGGCTACTAGTACCCCCGCGCGAGGTCCACCCGGTTGGGCATCGGCTCCCACCGGGCGGCGGCGTTCAGTAGCTCGGCGAGCGCCGCGCCGCGGAGCGCCTCGGTCCCGTCGGTGAGCCCGGCCCGGTGCGGGCTCAGGACGACGTTCGGCAGGTCCCGGAAAGGGTGGTCGCCGGGCGGAGTCCGCGTCCGGGTCTCCTCTCCGGTCGGGTAGCGCCACCAGACGTCGAGGCCGGCGGAGAGCCGGCCCGCGCGGAGCGCCTGGAAGAGCGCCCCCTCGTCCACGACGCGGCCGCGGCCCACGTTCACGAGGACGGCGCCCGCCGGCAGGAGCGACAGCTCCGCCTCGCCCAGGAGGCCGTCGGTCTCCGGCGTGTCGGGGACCGCGACGACGACGGCGTGCGCGCGGGGCAGGAGCGAGCGGAGAGCCGACGCCGGGTGGACCTCCGCGTCCCCGACCCGCTCGGCCGCCGTCGCCGCGCGCCGCGTGGCGAGCACCCGCATCCCGAGCCCCGCGCAGGCCCGGGCCACGCGGCTCCCGACCGCGCCGTGCCCCAGGACGAGAACGGTCCTCCCTTCGAGCAGAAGCTCCGGGTGCTCACCGTAGCGCGGGGACCAGTCGCCCCGCCGGAGCGCCGCGTCGCCCGGGAGTACGCGCTTGGCGGCGGCGAGGAGGAGAGCCATCGCCATCTCGGCCGTGGGCGCCGCGTTGTGGTGGAGGTTGTGGACCGCCAGCCGGGGGAAGTCTCGGAGGACGAGGTCGCGCGTCTCTCGAGGGATGCCGGCGAACGGGATCACGAGGGCCTCCAGGGAGGGGCTCGCCTCGAGGTGCGCGAGGTCGGGGCGGCCCGCCACGAGCACCCGGTAGCGGGCGGGGGTCGGGACGTCCGGGCCCACCCGGAGATCCACGTCCGATCGGAGACTTTCGCGGAGGACCCGGCCGAACTCGGGCTCCGGAGCGCGGGGAAGGAAGACCTCGAGGGCCACGACCCGCGGAGGCTACCACGGCGGCTATACTCCAGCGTGCTCCCGAAGGCCCTCGCACCGCACGCCGAACGCGCCTATGCGCTGCTCCGGATCGTCTCGGGTTCGCTCCTCGCCTTCCACGGCGCGCAGAAGATCCTCGGCGTCTTCTCAGACTTCCGGCCGGCCCGCTGCGCCAGCTCTGGTTCGGGGGCCTGATCGAGCTCTTCGGGGGGATCGCCATCGCGCTCGGGCTCTTCACGTCCTGGGCCGCGTTCCTCTGCAGCGGGATGATGGCCGTCGCCTACATCCAGTTCCACTGGAAGTTCCAGCTCGGCCCCGAGTTCTTCCCGGCGGTGAACAAGGGCGAGCCCGCGCTCGTCTACGCGTTCCTCTTCCTCTTCATCGCCTGCAAGGGAGCCGGCCTCTGGAGCGTGGACGGGAGGCGGGCCCGGTCCGATCACGCCTGAGTGTGCGCCCGGGGCCGGGCGACCCCTCCCCGGTTCTCGCTCCATGCTCGTCTTCAGCTCGCAGCCTAGCGCGACGGGGCTCCCGAGCGGCGGTATGACGTTCGAGCGTTGACGGGGGCCCGGACGCTTCGGAGAATCCGGCTCTCCGCGTCCGCCCCAGGAGATGTCTCCACGGGAGCGGCCGGGAGGTGGGAGGCGCCTCATGGGCCTGTTCCGGCTCGGCGAGATCCTCGGGCTCGGCCTCTCCGTGCTCGGGCTCGTCGTGGTCGGCTCGCCGGGCTGCATGCGACCGAGAGCGCGCGCCACCCCGGCCGCTCCGACGAGCCACTTGTCCGGATCGGCCGCGACGGGCGCGGGGGCTGTGGCGGCGGCCCCGGTGCCCGCGTCGCTCGACTCGGAGCAGCCGTGCCGGCCGCTCGAGCCGGACGAGGAGGTCGTCCTCGGACCCGGCACCAGCTTCGTCATGCGAAAGCACTCCGTGTTCAAGGAGCTGGCCCACGAGTCCACGGTCTACCAGCGCTGGCGGATCCTCGAGTTCGAGGCCGCCACGGGGAAGGTCCGGATCCGGCTGGAGACCGCGGCCGAGGGCGGACGGGCGACTCTCAGCGACCCGATGGAGCAGACGGCGATGTACGTGACGGCGGGCGACGAGCCGCTCGAGATCGTCGAGGTCCCGGCGGGGCGGATCCGGTGCAAGAGGACCCACACGGTCACGCAGGCCGGGCGCTTCATCATGGACTCGTGGCAGGCCCCGGTCCTCCCGAACTGGGTCCACGTCCGACAGGTGACGGACTCGCCGCAGCTCCGCTCCGTCGAGGAGCTGCTGCGCGTCGAGAACGCGTCCGTCGCTCCGCCGGGGACTCGCGAGGCCAAGAGAAAGGCGGAGGCTGGGGCAGCGCTGGCGGAAGCCCGCAAGCTCCGGGCGGCGCGGTCGGGCCCTGCGGTGACCGTCGGCGCGGACGAGCGCCTCGAGCTGGCCGTCGGGACGCGGTTCACGAGCGAGACCGTGACCGAGATGAGGGTCGGCTTCCAGATGACCATGACCATGCTCGCCGAAGCCACGGTCATGGCGCTCGATGAGAGGAAGCTGACCCTGAGGACGATCATGACCACGAAAACCGGAGGGACCGAGAACACGACCGAGACCTCGATGGAGCTGGAGCGCGCCGGGCTGAACCAGGCCCTGGAGGGCGCCGCGGAGGTCATCGAGGTGCCGGCCGGGAAGTTCCGGTGCCGAAAGAGCCGGTCCGAGTCGATGATGCAGGGCAAGCGCATGGTGATGGAGCACTGGATGGCGCCGGGGATCCCGGTCCCCGTCCGCTCGGAGATCTCGGGGGACTTCCAGTCCAGCGTGACAGTCCTCGAACGCATCGAGAACGCGCGGACCGTCCCGGCGGGCGCCGCGCCGACGCCCCTCTCGAGCGCGCCGAAGCCCGGCCCGGCGGAGGTGTCGAAGGGCGTCCCGCAGCCGGCCGGCGCCCCGGGCGTCCCTCGGAACGCGTTCATCCTGGTCGTCGGGGTCGGGACCTTCGGCGACGGCAAGCTCCCGTCGCTCCGGTTCGCAGAGGCCGACGCGCGTTCGGTGTTCGCGTTCTGCTCAACCGAGCGGCGAAGCCCGGCCGATCCCGATCGCGTCCAGCTCCTGGTGGGGAAGGCGGCGACGAGGCAGAGGATCCTCGACGCGGTCCGCGACCACCTCGTCAAGAAGGCGACGCACCCCGAGGATCTGGCCGTCCTCTACTTCTCCGGTCATGCCCTGATGGAGGGCGGGGAGACCTACCTCGCCTGCTCGGGCACGGAGCCCGGGGAACTCGCGATCACCGGGCTCCCGCTCCGGGAGCTCGGGGCCGCCTGGGCGTCGATCCGGGCCGGCCGCCGAGTCCTGATCGCCGACGCGTGCCGGATCGGCGACGTCGGACGCGCCCGCGGGACCGGGCGGATCAACCTGTCAGCGGGCGACGGGGAGTCGGCGCCGGGATCCCTCCACCTGCTCGCCTCGGGTCCCGAGCAGCCGTCCACCGAGGATGAGCAGCTCGGGCAGGGAGTGTTCACGACGGCGCTCCTGAAGGGCCTCCGCGGCGAGGCGGAGAGTGATGCGGACGGCAGGGTGTCCTCCTCGGAGCTGGCGGAGTACCTCGAGGCCGAGGTGCCGAGGCTCGCCGCCGCGGCCGGGGGAGCCCAGACGCCGGTCGCGCGAGGCGCCGACCGCCCCGGGTTCTACCTCACGCGATAGGCGCGGACGGGTCGGCCGCCGGGGGCTACCGGAGTCGCTCGCGCAGCGCCGCCGCGAGCCGGCGGTACTGGTCCACGGTGTTGTAGGCCTGCGCGGAGATCCGGATCAGGCGGCGCGGCCAGGCGGGCCAGCCCATCACGGGCACCTCGATCCGGTGGCGGGTCCAGAGGTCGTCCTGGAGCGACTCGGTCCCGAACGGCGAGGAGGGCGGGGGGCTCGTGGCGTCCCGGATCGGGACCGACGCCATCGAGCCGAGCATCTCCGGGGGGGCCGGAGGAGGGACGCCCAGGGCGTCGCAGAGGATCGAGCGTCCCTCGATCGCGAGGTCGTGATTGCGGCGCTGGAGGGCGGGGATCCCGCCCGGGAACAGCGTTCCGAGGAACCGAATCGCCGCCGGGACGCACAGGGCCGGGGTCGGATCGTCGGTCCCGGTCCAGTCGAATTCCACGCGGAACCGAGGGCGGCCGCGCAGCTCCGCGTTCGCGCCGTGGCTGATGACGGCGGGCCGGACCCGGTCGCGGCGGTCGCGCCGGACGTGCAGGAAGGCGGCGCCCTTCGGCGCGCAGAGCCACTTGTGGCAGTTGCCGGTGTAGTAGGCGGCTCCGAGGCCGCCCAGGTCGAGCGGGATCATCCCGGGCGCGTGCGCCCCGTCCACGAGCGCGTCCACGCCCCGCGCCGAGAGGTCGCGCACCAGCCGCTCGAGCGGGAGGACGAGCGCCGTCGGGCTGGTCACGTGGTCAAGGAGCGCGAGCCGCGTCCGCTTCGTGACGCGCTCGAGGATCGGCCCGGCGAGGTCGTCGGGGGACGAGACGGGGAACGGCAGGGCCGCCGTCACGACGCGCGCGCCGGTCGAGTCGAGGGTGTTCCGGCAGGCGTTGTACGCCTGGTCGGTCGTGAGGATCTCGTCGTCGCCGCGCCAGGGGAGCGACCGGACGACCGCGTTCACCGCCGTCGTCGCGTTCCGGACGAAGGCGAGATCCTCGGGGTCGGCCCCGACGAACGCGGCGAGGGTCGCGCGGGCCTCCGCGAGGAGCCCTTCCATCTCGCGCATGAAGAACCGGACCGGCTGCGATTCGAGGCGCCGCCGGAGCCTCTCCTGTTCCTCGAGGACCGGGCGCGGGCAGGCGCCGAAGGAGCCGTGGTTCAGGAAGTCCACCCCCGGCTCGAGGGTCCAGTGCTCGGCGAGCGGCACGGGATTGCCTAGGGCGTCCCCTCGCGCCAGGCGACCTCGAAGAGTCGTGTGGGCTCCTCGAAGCCCTTGAGGAGTGTCTCCCCGCGGTCGAGGAACCGGAAGGTCTTGCCGAGGCAGAGGTCGCGCACCACGCTCGAGACCAGGATCGAGCCCGCCGGGCTGGCCGCGCAGATCCGCGCCGCGAGCTGGACCGCGGCCCCGAAGAGGTCCTCGTCCTCGGTCACCGGCTCCCCGCACGTGAGGCCGACCCGGACCCGGATCGGGACCGCCGTCGCCGAGCGGTTGTGCGCCTCCAGACCTCGCTGGACGGCGATCGCTCCCTCGACGGCGCGCGAGGCCGAGCCGAACGAGGCCATGATGCCGTCGCCCGTGTGCTTCACCTCGCGGCCCTCGTTGTCCGCGAGGGCCTTCCGGATCACCGAGTTGTGCGCGCGGAGCACCTGCATCGCGCGCGTGTCGCCGATCCTCTGGGTCAGGCTCGTCGAGCCTTCCATGTCGGTGAAGAGGATGGCCCGCAAGGCCGTCCCCGTCTCGGTCGTGGCGGGGTCCCGCGCCGCGGGGGTCTCCTCGATCCGCCCGAGGAAGTGCTCCACGACCTCGCGCTCGACCTGCACGATGGCGTTCGGCATCGCCCCGTGCGCCTCCCGGTGGACGCGCTCGGCCGCCTCCCGGCTGGGCGCGTCGGCGATGCAGAAGCCCTTCCCGGAGCCCACGTCGAACCAGTACGTGAGGTAGCGGACCCCGTACTTCTCCTGGACCTCGAGGTCCCGCAGGTGGGCCTGCGCGACGTCGCGCGCCGTCATCCCGGAGAGATCGTGCCGGTCCATGTAGAGGGGCATGGCGGTATCCTAGCTCCGGTCCCCCGCAGGTCGGCCGCGCACCCCGACGCGGATCGTCACCCCGATTCCCACGTAGTTCTCGGCGAACCCATTGGGCTCCCGGAGCGACGCGGGGAGGTTCGGGTCGTCCGAGGAGTCGGGCTCCCCGACGAAGACGCTACCGAACGCCAAGTAGACGGCCATCGCGCCTCCCCCCTCGAGCTCCCAGGCCGCTCCGAGGCGCATGCCGGCCGCGAGGGCCCCCGTCCGCGTGCGGTCGAGGAGGACGACCGCCTGC
The DNA here is from genome assembly GCA_022614695.1 of Planctomycetales bacterium. Lineage (GTDB taxonomy): Bacteria > Planctomycetota > JAKEIC01 > JAKEIC01 > JAKEIC01 > JAKEIC01. The sequence continues at coordinate 29,850 of JAKEIC010000001.1, forward strand.
GGGCCCGCCGCGCCGGCGGGGTCGTAGACCGCGTGGACCCGTCCGATCCAGGCCGTGCCGATCGCCAGGTGTGCGTCAAGGAAGAACCAGGACGTGCGCATCTCGAGGTGGCCGCCCGCGAGGAAGTGCCACAGGTAGAGGGGACCCGGCGCGAGGGAGTCCCCGTACGAGGCGAAGTCGGTCTTCGCCTCGTACTCGGCGTGCGAGAAGAAGACGGCCGGCCCCGCGAAGAGCTGGATCCCGCGCGGCGGCCGGAGCGGGGCGTGCAGGCGCCACTCCATCTCGAACGCCCCACCCCCCTCGTAGAGCTCGTCCCACTCCCGCTCGGGCGAGTCGAACGCCTCGCCCTGGAGCCCGCAGCCGAGCACGGCGACCGAGAGGGAGGTCCCGAGACGGGGAGGAGCCGCCTCGCCCGGGGCGCCCGCGGGTGCGCGTCGCCGCGGCTCGGGGGGACGCTCGGGAGGGGGGATCGGCTCGTCGGCGGGCTCCTCCTCCTGCGGGGGAGCCGGCGGGACGGGCGCGTCCCCGGCGGCGGGCTTCTCGGCCGGCGGGGCGGCGGGCGTTCCGTCCTGGGCCCGGGCGGATCCGGCGGCCGCCAGCAGCAGCAGCCCCGACCCGAGGACCTCGAGCCACGGAGCCGTTCCCCGCATGGGCCCTCCCGCCGGCCGGGCCGGCCGCGCCATTCTGCTACTCGAGGAAGACGAGCGCCACGCCCCCGACCGCGACCGCGGTCCCGGCGACCGCGCGCGCGCTCACGCGCTCGCCCTGCACGACTCTCGCGAGGAGGAGCCCGAAGAGCGGGGACGTGCTCGTGAGCGTGTTCGAGAGCCCCACCTCGATCGCCTTCTGGCTGTACGTCATGAGGAAGAGGCCCACGACGGTGCCCATCACCGAGGCGGCGAGGCCCCGGCCGAGGGTGCCGGGCCGCCGCGCGAAGGGCGCGACCCACGCGGCGAGGCTGCCGGACAGGAGCCCCGCGACGACGAGGAAGAGCGCGGCGGCCCCGAGCCGCACCTGGACGACCTGGGGGAGTCCCGGCCCCTCGACGAGCACCGACTTCGTGAGGAGCGACTGGATCGCTTGCCCGAGACAGCCGAGGAAGCCCGCTCCCGCCCCGATCCAGAGCCGCCGCGCCGGGATCGGGGCCCCCGCCGACTCCGGGGCGTGCTCGAGCTGGACGGCCGCGATCCCGGCCATCGTGAGCGCGATCCCCGCCCACCCGAGCGCGCCGATGGTCTCTCCCAGCGCCGGCACCGCGAGCACGGCCGTGAGGGGAGGGGCGAGGAGGAGGAGCAGGAGCGCGCGCCTCGGCCCGAGGCTCGCGAGGGCGACGAAGTAGCACGCGTCCCCGAGCGCGAGCCCGATCACGCCGCTCAGGGCGAGCACGGCCGGAGCGCGTGGCGAGAGCCCGGTCGGCCAGGGGCTCCCCGTGGTCGCGAGGACGATCCCGGTGAAGAGCGCGAAGCCCACGACGGCCTTGAAGGCGGTGATCGCCGCGGCGCTCGCGTCGCGGCCGACGGCGGCCCAGACGAACGACGTCGCCGCCCAGAGGAAGGCGCAGCCGAGCGCGGCGATCTCGCCCGAGTGGGGGAGCACGGGGGGCGCGGATAATAGCGCCGAGTCCCCTGTTTGACCCCCGGGCGACCCGCGGGGAGGATTCCCGTCGTGACGCGGAATCGGGCGATCCTCCTCGGCCTGGGCGTCGGAGTGGCGCTGGGGGCGGCGATCCACCCCGGGCTCGGGCTCCTCGCGCCGGGGACGGGGAAGGCGGCGGCCGACGCCAGCGGGAAGATCGGGGGCCTCTTCCTCGACCTCCTCTGGATGTGCATCGTCCCGCTCGTCACCGTCTCGGTGATCCTCGGGATGACCCAGCTCGGGGACCTGCGGAAGCTCGGGCGCGTGGGAGGGAAGATCCTCCTCTTCTACGTCGCCAGCGCGGCGCTCGCCTCGGCCCTCGCCGTCACGGCGGCGAACGTCGTCCGCCCGGGACACGCCATCTCGGCCGAGAGTCGGAAGAGGCTCGCGAAGGACTTCGCCGGGAAGGCCGAGGAGATCGTGGGGACCGGAGAGAAGAAGCTCGCGGAGAGGCTCGGGAAGAAGGACCCGTCCGTCCTCGAGACCCTGGGCCAGCTCCTCCTCAAGGCGGTCCCGCGGCAGCCCGTCAAGGCGATGGCCGAGGGCGAGATGATCCCGATCATCGTCTTCGCGCTGCTGCTCGGCGCGGCGTTCACCCTCGTGCCCGGCCCCAAGGCCGCCCCGGCCCTCGGAGCGCTCGAGGGGCTCCAGGAGGCGCTCATCCGGCTCGTCTCCATGATCCTCTGGACAGCGCCGGTCGGGGTGGCCGCCCTCATGGCCAGCGTCGTGGGGACCGTCGGGCTCGACGTGCTCGCCGCGCTCGCGCTCTACTCGGGGACGGTGTCCGTGGTCCTCGTCGTCGAAGGCGTCCTCGTCTACGGGGCCGCCGTGCAGTTCCTCGGGGGCCTCTCGCCGCTCGCCTTCTTCCGCGCCTACCGCCCCGCGATGCTCGTGGCGTTCTCGTCCTCCTCGAGCGCCGCGTCGCTCCCGGTGAACATGCAGTGCGCCGAGAGCCTCGGGATCCCCCGTCCGATCGTCGCCTTCGCGACCTCCATCGGGACCACGGTCAACATGGACGGGACGGCGATCTTCCAGGGTGTCGCCTCGATATTCATCGCGCAGGCCTTCGGCGTGGACCTGACCCTCGGCCAGCAGGTGACCGTGGTCGCCCTCGCGACGATCGCTTCCATCGGCACGGCCCCGGTCCCGAGCGCCGGGATCGTGATGCTGGCCATGATCCTCCAGGGCGCAGGCCTCCCCGCGGAGGGGATCGCGCTCATCGTCGGAGTGGACCGGGTCCTCGACATGCTCCGGACCGTCGTGAACGTGCTCGGGGACGGAGTTGCGGCGACGGTCGTCGCGCGATGGGAGGGGACGCCGGCGACGGGGGCGGCGCTCGCGCCGGCAGGCTCCGCGGCGCTGGACGGGGCGCACGGGGCCCGCTAGGGTTCCCGGGCATGCCGATCCGCCTGGCGGTGAGCGGGGCGCTCGGGCGGATGGGCCGCCGCGTCGCGGCGCTCGCGGCGGCCGACCCCGCGTTCTCGCTCGCCGACCTGATCGAGCATGACGGCCACCCGGATCTCGGGAAGGACCCGGGGCCCGCGCTCGGGCTCCCGCTCCTCGGGCGGCCGCTCCGGGCGGCCCTCGCCGATCCCGCCGACGTCCTCGTGGACTTCTCGGCGCCCGAGGGGACCCTCCGGCGGATCGCGGAGTGCCGGGCGCGGCGCGTCGCCCTCGTCGTCGGGACGACCGGGCTCGACGCGTCGGTCCGGGAGGCCCTCGCCGCGGCGGCCCGGGAGATCCCCTGTCTCGCCTCCCCCAACATGGCGCCCGGAGTGGCGGCGCTCCGGCGATTCCTGCCCGGGCTCGCGCGGGGCCTCGGCCCGGGGACGGAGCTCGAGGTCGTCGAGATCCACCACCACGGGAAGGCCGACGCCCCCAGCGGGACCGCCCTGGCTCTCGCCGAGGCGGCCGCCGCCGGCCTGGGCACGGACCTAGGCCGGGCGGTCCATGGCCGGAGCGGCCGTCCGGGCCCCCGTCCGCCCGGGGAGGTCGGCCTCCACTCGGTCCGCGGCGGGGACGTGATCGGCGAGCACCGGGTCCTGCTCTTCGGCGCGGGGGAAACCGTCGAGATCGTCCACCGGGTGGAGTCCCGGGACGTGTTCGCGCGCGGGGCCCTCCGGGCGGCGCGGTGGCTCGTCGGCCGATCCCCGGGCCTGTACGAGGTTTCGGACGTGGCCGGCCCTTGACGGGCCTCCCGAGGGAGGATTAGAGTCGCGGCGCCTCCGGGGGTGCTTGCCACGTCCCAGCGGGACGGGAGGGCGGAAGTGACGAAGAAGGAGATCGTCAAGCAACTCTCGGACAAATACCGCCTGTCCCAGGTGGACGCGAAGCAGGTGGTCCAAGGCACCTTCGACTCGATCATCGAGACCATCGTCCAGCACGGACGGATCGAGCTCCGGAACTTCGGCGTCTTCGAGGTGAAGCAGCGCGCGGCCCGGAAGGCCCGGAACCCCAGGACGGGCGCTCAGGTCCACGTTCCGCCGAAGAAGGTCGTCGTCTTCAAGCCGGGGCGCCTCATGGAGGAGCGCGTCGCGAACGCCCCCGTCCCGGCCGAGACGGGAAAGCCCTAGCCCCCGCCCCCATGCCCCGCGATTCCGCCCCGCAGTTCTTCTCGAGCGAGGAGTATGAGCGCCGGGGAGGCGAGCTGGCCGAGTCGGGCGACCTCGTCGGCGCGATCCAGGTCCTGCGGGAGGGGCTCGAGGTCTTCCCCTCGACCACCGAGCTGCGGATCGGGCTCGGGCACGCCTACCTCCAGCTCGAGGAGTTCGCCCTGGCGGCCCGGGAGTTCCGCGAGGGGCTCCGGCTCGCGCCTGCGGACTCGGACCTCCTGCGCGGGCTCGCGGTGGTGCTCCTCCGGATGGGCCGGGGCGACGAGGCGTCGCCTCTCCTCGATCGTGCGGCTCCTGGGACCCACGACGACGACCAGGCGTGCGTCCAGGTGGCCGAGGCCCTGCTCGCGGCCGAGAGGCCGGCCGAGGGGCTCGAGTACGCGACGCGCGCCGTCCTCGCGAACCCCGAGTCGCCCGAGGCCGAGCTGGTGCGGGGGCTCTGCCTTCACGCGATCGGCGGCGCCCCCGACGATAAGTGCCGCGCGTTCCGGCGCGCGCTCGAGCTGGCGCCCGACAGGATGGACGTCGTCGAGTCGTGGGGCCACGTCCTCTACGAGGACGGCCGCGGGGACGAGGCCCTGGCGGTGCTCTCGCGTCTCCCCCTCGACGAGATCGAGAACGTCCTCACGCTGGAGCGGCTCGACGAGATGCTCCACCGCGCCGGCGCGCCCCGGGCCCAGAGGGCCGAGTGCCGGAAGCGGCTCCGCGAGTCCCAGCGCGGGCTCACGCTCGACGGGTTCGTCGAGGAGGCCGCCGCGGAGGCGGAGGCCGAGCGCGAGGAGCGGGAAGCTTAGACCTTAGAATCCCGCGCGTGGCGAAGCGCGCGCGCCCTCCGGTCCCGGAGAAGGACGAGCGGAGACCGTCCGGGGGGCCCGCCGAAGGCTCGGGCCGGTTCCGGCTCGTCACGGAGTACCGACCCGCCGGCGACCAGCCCGGCGCCATCCGCACTCTCATCGAGGGAGTGAAGGGCGGCGCCCGCCACCAGGTGCTCCTCGGGGTCACCGGGTCGGGGAAGACATTCACGATGGCGCAGGTGATCGAGGCGACCCAGCGCCCGACCCTCGTCATCGCCCCGAACAAGGTGCTCGCCGCGCAGCTCTTCAGCGAGTTCCGGCGGCTCTTCCCGGAGAACGCCGTCGAGTACTTCGTCTCCTACTACGACTACTACCAGCCCGAGGCGTACCTCCCGCGGACCGACACCTACATCGAGAAGGACGCCGACATCAACGAGAGGATAGATCGCCTCCGCCACGCCGCGACCCACGCCCTCGTCACGCGGCGCGACGCCATCATCGTGGCGAGCGTGTCGTGCATCTACGGGCTCGGGTCGCCGCTCACGTACGACGCGATGGGGGTGGCGCTCAAGCCGGGAGACCGGCTCGAGCGCGACGACCTGCTGCGGCGCCTCGCCCAGATCCAGTACGCGAGGAACGACCTCGACTTCCGGCGGGGGACCTACCGCGTGCGGGGGGACGTCCTCGACGTGATCCCCGCCTACGAGGAGACCCGGGCCGTCCGGATCGAGTTCCTCGGGGACGAGATCGAGGCGATCCGCGAGGTGGATCCGCTCACCGGGGAGGTCTTCGGATCGCTCCCGCGCGTGACGATCCACCCGAAGAGCCACTACGTGACTCCCGGGGAGGAGATGGGGCGGGCGCTGCGGACGATCGGGGAGGAGCTGGAGGAGAGGCTCGCGTGGCTCCGCGAGAGGCAGAAGCTCCTCGAGGCGCAGAGGCTCGAGCAGAGGACCCGCTACGACCTCGAGATGCTCCGCGAGGTGGGCGCGTGCCCCGGGATCGAGAACTACTCGCGCCACCTGGACGGCCGGAAGGCGGGGGAGCCTCCCCACACGCTCCTCGACTACCTCCCGCCCGAGGCGCTTCTCGTCGTGGACGAGAGCCACGTGACCATCCCTCAGGTCGGGGGGATGTACAAGGGCGACCGGTCGCGGAAGGAGGTGCTGGTCGAGTACGGCTTCCGGCTCCCCTCCGCGCTCGACAACCGGCCGCTCAGGTTCGAGGAGTTCGAGGCGCGGGCGCCCGTGGCGATCTACGCGAGCGCCACCCCGGCCGACTACGAGCTGGAGAAGTCGGAGGGGCGCGTGGCCGAGCAGGTGATCCGCCCGACCGGCATCGTGGACCCGCCCATCGAGATCCGTCCGGCGCGCACCCAGGTCCAGGACCTCCTCGGCGAGATCCGGACTCGAGCGGCGCGGAAGGAGCGGGTCCTCGTCACGACCCTCACGAAGAGGATGGCCGAGGATCTCACCGAGTTCCTCGCCGACGCGGGGGTGCGCGTGAAGTACCTCCACCACGACGTGGAGACCCTCGACCGCGCGACGATCCTGCGCGAGCTGCGGGAGGGGGTCTTCGACGTCCTCGTCGGGATCAACCTCCTGCGCGAGGGGCTGGACCTCCCCGAGGTGACCCTCGTCGCCATCCTCGACGCCGACAAGGAGGGGTTCCTCCGAAGCGAGCGCTCGCTCATCCAGACGGCGGGCCGCGCGGCGCGGAACGTGAGCGGCCGCGTGATCCTCTACGCCGAGCAGGAGACCGGCTCGATACGGACGGCGATCTCCGAGATGGAGCGCCGCCGCCAAAAGCAGATCGCGTGGAACCGCGAGAAGGGGATCACCCCCGAGACGATCCGGACCGCGATCCCGGACGGCTTGCGGGCCCTCTGCGAGGCCGACTACGTGGACCTCGAGGTGCGGGAGCCGCGGTCGGAGTACCGCGGGGGCGACGTGACGAAGCGGGTCGCGGAGCTGCGCGAGAAGATGCGCCGGGCGGCGAAGGAGCTGCGCTTCGAGGACGCGGCCAAGGCGCGGGACGAGATCAAGAGGCTCGAGGCGATGGAGCTGGGGCTGGAAGAGCCCGACGCGGCGACGCGGCGACGCCCTTCGACGGGCTCAGGGCGCGGCGGCGACGAGGCGAGGGGAGCGGTCGGGAAACGCGCGCGTGGGCGCCCGTAGCGGCTATCGCCCCCTGCCGGGAGCGGGCTCCGCGGCCCGCAGGACGCCCGCCTCCTCGTCGAACTCGAGGCCCTGCAACATGAGGCTCATCTGGACGGCGTACTTCAGCTCGACCCCCTCCAGGGCGAGGGTCATCCGGCCCGTGTCCGCAGCCTCGAGCGCCTCGAGGGCTTCCCGGGCCTCGCGCGCGATCCGGATCCCGGCCGCCTCCTCGAGGCCACGGAGGAAGAAGAGCGTGGGGACATCGTCGCAGGAAATCGTGACCTTCGCGTCCCGCCTCTCCTCCCAACGGTAGGCGGGCTCCGGAGGGGTCCCGCCCATGTCGCCGGGGAGCAGGGCGTAGTCGCGACGGATCGGCTGCTCGGAGACGACGAGGGTCTCCCGCGCCGTCGCGAGGCCGTGGGCGAAGACGAGGATCCGGTGGCGACCCGCCGCGAGCACGGGGAACCGGAACTCCCCCGAGGCATCCGCGGCCACGCAGCGGATCGCGAGAGGGTTCGTCGCCTCGCTCGCGACGAAGATCATCGGGCGCGGGTCGGTGAGGGGCTGCCCGGCGCTGTCGGTCACCCGCCCGGAGAAGGGCGCGGTCGCCGCGGGCTGGAGGACCACCCGCTCCGGGTGGTCCCGCATCCCCGCGTCCGGGAGGATGACGCCCACCGTGCGGGGTTGGAAGTCCTCCGCGAGGATCTCGACGTCTCGGGCCCCGGAATCGCCGAAGACCAGGAGGAAGTCGGCGTCCCGGCCGCACTCGACTCTCCTCGCGGTGGCGTGGGGGATCGGCTGCAGCTTCGCGGCGTCCACGACTCGCATCCGGAGGCAAGGCCGTTCCTCGACGAGGAAGTCAGCTGACGTGGCTCCGGCCTCGACCTCGAGGTGGTCGGATCCCACGGCCCGGTAGGGACAACCCCAGCCGACCATGAGGTGGACCTTCACGCGACCGGCGGGAAGTCCCGAGAGCGCGAACCGGCCGTCCTCGTCCGTCCGTGTCTCGGGGACGCGCTCCCGGTCGCGGGCGGCCTCGAGGGAGTCGAGGGCGGCGAAGAGGTCCGCCGGTCCGGCCCGGACGGAGAGACCGGCCGCCGGGCGGCCGGCCCGGTCCGCGACGGAACCCGAGACGGGAAGGCCCCGGGGCCCGCCCGGAGGGAGGGCCTTCCCGGCTGCGGGAGGAACCGCCGCCCCGGGCGGCGGCGGCGGCGCATGTCGTGCGGGAGCGCCC
>JAKEIC010000055.1 GCA_022614695.1 Planctomycetales bacterium
CCTCGTCCACGGCGCGGAAGACGGCGCCCATGCTGCCCCGGCCGAGGACCCCTCGGAGGCGGAACCCGCTCGCGAACGGGGCCCCCGAGTCCTCGGGGAGGAACGGGTCGCCGGCCAGCGCCCGGTGGACGATCTCGCGGGTGCGCGCGCGGCCGGCGGCCCGGCGCCGCTCCTCGATGAGCACCGCGGCTTTGGCGACGAGCTCGGCGGGCTTGAAGGGCTTGAGGAGGCAGTCGTTCGCCCCCGCCTGGTAGCCCGCGATCACGTCGTCCTCGCGGTCCCCGGCGACGAGGAAGAGGATCGGGAGCGACTCGCGCGCGTGGGCCTCGCGGATCTCGCGGCAGAGGTCGAGGCCCGCCGTCCCCTTCCCGGCCTGGGTGAGGGCGCCGTCGAGCACGATCAGGTCGGGGACCGCGCGGGCGACGCGGTCCCGGGCCTCGTCGGCCGTCGCCGCGCGAGTCACCCGCCAGCCCCGGCGCCCGAGGATGTGGGCCGCCATGTAGGCGAGGTCGGGGTTCCCCTCGGCGAGCAGGACGTGCGCGGGGTCGGACGCCATCGGCGGATCGGGCCGGATTGTAGCCCGGCAGACGCGCTTGACAGTCGCGCCCAGGCGCCCTACTTTCGCCGCGGAGCGGCGAAAGTGCAGGACCTGCGCGAGTTCGTCGGCGCCGCGTCGGGGCTCCCGCGCGAGGAGTTCCTCCAGCGCTTCCCCCATCCGTTCCTCCTCCTCGAGACCGCTCTCGCGTCGGGAGCCGCCGCGACGGCCTACGACACGATCCACGACATGCGGCTCGAGGCGACCGAGAGGCGGCCGGCCCCGGGCTCGACGGCCGCCCCGAAGCCCGCGGCCGGCGGCGGCGCCGACGCCGGGAGCCCGCTCCCCGAGCTGATCTTCGCGGTGCACCCGGGCCAGGGCCGCCCCGAGGGCTCGCGGGTGACCGTGGGCCGCGCCCCCGAGAACGACGTCGTGCTCCGCGTCCGGACGGTGAGCAAGGTCCACGCGAACCTCGTCCCGCTCGGCCGCGGCTCGTTCGCCGTGACCGACGTCGGCTCGAGCAACGGCACGGCCGTGAACGGCCACCGGGTGCCGAAGGGCGACACGGTCCCGCTCGCCGACGGCGACAAGATCAGCTTCGGAGGCGAGGCGGAGGTCACCTACAAGACCCCCCCGGGCCTCCACGCCTACCTGCCGCTCCTCGCGAAACGGCTCGGGGCGGGAACCGGATAGGCGCAGAGCGGGTGACCGAGACAGAGTTCCTCATCAAGCTCTCGGAGTCCACCAAGACCGACTTCGGCAAGAGGCCTTTCACCGAGCAGTCCGGCACGCAGCGGATCTTCACCGCAGTTTTCGGCTCCGCGGGTGCAATCATGATGGATGGCATCATCGGCTACTTCACCAACTACGATGGGGAGTCCGTGCCCGGCGTTGTCGAGGCCTACAAGAGCATCGGCTCTCCCAAGCGGGCCGAGATCCTGGAGAGGGCGTGCCGGATCCTCTCCCGGAGTGCCCTCCCGGAGAGCGGCCAGGAGAGAAGGCGCCTGGTGGACGCACTCTCGAAGAAATCAAGGCGGACGCTGGAATCTCTGACGCAGGAGTTCTACGACGTGACCGATGACGTTGACTCGCTGCTGCTCGGCTTCGTCCGCACACATCCGGAGGCCTTCGGTCCTGTTCCGAAGCAGGTCCGATAGCCAGGCCCGCTGCCGCCGGCCTGGCCGCGTCACGTCCCGGGCGGGGCGGCGGGCCCGGCCGTCGCGCCTCTTGGGCCCCGGCGACTGCTCGGGTAGACTTTTCCATCATGGGAGCCAAGGAGGCCGGTCGGCAGGGTGCGAAGAAGACGCCGCGCGGTCGTCCGAGCGGTCCGACGCGGAGGCCGCCGCCTCCACCGACCCCGCCCGATGCTTGGCGCGAACGAATCGTGGTGGATCCGGGAATCCTCGACGGGAAGCCGGCCATTCGCGGCACTCGGATCTCGGTCGAACTGGTCCTCGAATTGCTGGGACGCGGCTATTCGGCCTCGGACGTGCGAGGACAGTACGATCACCTCACGGAGGAGGACATCCGCGCGTGCCTCGCGTACGCGGGCGAGGTCCTCAAGTCCGAGCGCGTTTACGTCCTCCCGTAGACGGTGCGGTTCCTCGCCGACGAGAACTTCCCCGGCCCTGTGATCCGGGAACTTAGGGCTCGCGGTCACGACGTGACGTCGGTGAAGGAGACCCTCCCGGGAGCCCCGGACATCGCCGTCCTTGCGCGAGCGGGCGAGGAGTCGCAAGTCGTGCTCACGTTCGACAAGGACTTCGGGGAGTTGGCGTTCCGATTCGGATTGCCGGCGGAAGGCGGCGTGATCCTGTTCCGTCTCAGTGGGGAGAATCCCGATCACGACAACCAGCGAGCGCTCTCGGCGATCGAGAGCCGGGACGACTGGCCGGGACAATTCGCAGTCGTGACGCAGCGCCAGGTTCGGCTCCGGCCCCTGCCGAGTCGCCGAGGGTGAGGGTCACGCCGCCGCGCGGCGCGAAGCCGAGACCCGCACGTCCCCCTCGGGGCGGCGCGGCGCCCCCAGCCCGAACTTCTCGCGGAGGATCTTGAGGGCCGCCTCGAGGATCTCGTCACGGCCGGCGGCGTAGGGGAGCTCGCCCGGCACCTCGAAGTGGGGGGCGACCCCTACGCCCTCGAGCCTCACCCCGTCCGAGTAGCCGGGGACGTGCTGCACGGCGAGGAGGAGGGCCGAGCCGTCCTTCATCGGGAGGAACGTCCCGGCGATCACGGCGCCCTCGGTGCGGCGGCCCACGAGGGGCCCGATGGCGCGCGTCCTCCAGTGCCACGCGAAGATCTCCTTCGCGCTCCGGCTCCCCTCGTCAATGAGCGCGGCGCAGCGCTCGCCCCACGGCGCCGTCGCGCGCACCTTCTCGACCGCGCGGAGGATGCGGTTCAGGACCACCACGCTCCCCCCTCGGCCGCGGAGGTCGAGGACCAGCGCGTCGCAGGTCGCGAACGGTCCCGCCAGCGCCTCCTCGAAGGCCTTGGCGACCTCGCCCCGGAGGAAGTGCCAGAAGTGCATGATCCCGACCCGCGCGCCCGCGACCGGGATCACGCGGACGCTCCGGAGGGACGCCTCGACCATGTTCCCGGGCTCCGGCCGTACCCAGACCTCGAGCCGCTCGCCGGGCCGCCGCTCGAGGACGAGCGAGACCTCCCCCTCCTCGGGCGGGACGAGGTAGTAGCCGGGAGGCGTCGGGAGGGCCGGGTCGGACCCGGCCGGGAGCATCCGCGGGTGGCGGCCGGCCGGGAGGCCGTCCACCGAGACGATCCGGTCGCCGCGGAGCACCCCGGCCTTCTCGGCCGCGCCTCCCTCCCACAGCCCGGCGACGAAGAACCCCTCCTCGAGCCTCGCGATCTCGAGCCCGAGCTGCGGGGTCCTCTCGTTCTGCATCTCGGGGAGGAAGTGGCCGCGGTAGACCTCGGGCTCGATCAGGGAGAGGTGCGAGACCCCGATCTCCCCGAGCATCCGCCGGATCACCTCCCGCTCGCCGCGCGCGGTCGGCGCGGCCGCCGCCTCGTCGCGGTAGCGCGCCGCCAGCGCGTCGAGGTCCACGCCGTTGAAGCTCTTGTCGAAGAGCCCCCGCCGCACCGTCCGGAGCACCTGCTCGAAGAGCGCGGGGCCGGCCGCGGCGCGCGGCCGGGCGTCCTGCGCCGGGGCGGCGGGGCTCGCGGCGAGGACGAATCCCGCGACGAACCCCAAGGCGGATCGCACGCCGCGAGGGTAGCGGACCGGGGGGAGACCTACAATACGACCCCGGTGGAGGGGCCCGGCGCCAACGGCTCGCGGGAGCCCGCCTACGACCTCGCGGTCGTCGGGGCGGGGCTCGGCGGCCTCGGGCTCGCCGCGCTCTGCGCCCGGGCCGGGCTCAAGGTCTTCGTCTGCGAGCGGAACCACTACCCCGGGGGCTACGCGTGCGACTTCGGGCGGAAGGGCACGCGCTTCGACGCGTCCCTCCACTCGATCGGAGGGTGCGGGCCCGGGGGGATGACCCGGGAGGTCCTCGAGCGGTGCGGGGTGGCCGACGACGTCGCCGTGGTGCCGCTCCCCACGTTCTACCGCGCGGTGTTCCCGGACCTGGACCTCCGGATCCCGTCCGACCCGGGCGCGTACCGGGAGCTCCTCGCGACCCACTTCCCGGCCGAGCGCGACGGGATCGCCCGCATCTTCGCCGACTGGGCGGGGATCCTGCGGGAGCTGACGCGCTTCGATGGCTCCCGCGTCCCCAACTTCCTCCGCGCGCTCCTCTTCCCACTGCTCTCGTGGCGGACTCTCCGGGCCGCCCGGAGCACGCTCGGGCAGGCCTTCGCCGCCGCGCGCGTACGCGACCCGCGGCTCCGCGCGGTCCTCGCGCAGCTCTGGGTCTACCTCGGCCTCCCTCCCGACAAGCTCTCGGCCATCGCCTTCGCGCCGGCGTGGGCCTCCTACCACGCGCAGGGGAGCTACCACCTGGGCGCCACGGCCGCCTCGCTCTCGGCCGCGCTCGTCGCGGCGATCGAGAAGGCCGGGGGCACGATCCGGTATCAGGCCCCTGCCGAGGCCCTCCTCCTCGAGGGGCGGCGCGCCGCCGGCGTCCGCCTGGAG
>JAKEIC010000056.1 GCA_022614695.1 Planctomycetales bacterium
GCTGCTCGGGCGCCCGCTCCCGCGGCGGCACGACCTCCCCTCGCGAGACCCGGTCCACGACGGTCCTCGCGTCGTCCCCCTCGAACGGGGCGCGCAGCGTCAACAGCTCGTAGAGGATCGCGCCGAGGGCGTAGATGTCTGTCTTCTCGTCCACGTCGGCGACGCGCCCCTCGGCCTGCTCGGGGCTCATGTAGGCCGGTGTGCCCACGACCGTCCCGTCCACGGTGACATGCGCCGCCGCGCCCTCGGGGATCGGGCCGCCGCCCGGCACCTCGGGCTCGCGGACGTACTTGGCGAGCCCCCAGTCGAGGATCAGCACCTCACCGTAGTCCCCGATCATGATGTTGTCGGGCTTCAAGTCGCGGTGGATCACCCCGTGGTCGTGCGCGTACGCGACCCCCATGCAGACCGACTGGAAGATCTGGAGCAGGCGGGCCCGGGAGAACTCGCGGCGCCGCTCCTCCGGAGCCGTGGCGGGCGCTCCGGAGAGGTCCCCGAGGATCCGCGAGAGGGTCCGCCCCTTCACCAGCCGCATGGTGAAGTAGGGGTCGCCCTGGTCCCTCTCGCCGAAGTCATAGACCGGGACGATGTTCGGGTGCTCGAGCCGTCCCGCGAGCGTCGCTTCGCGGATGAACCGCTCGCGCTGGCGCCTCGACGCGTCCGGGCCGAGCATCAGGACCTTCATCGCCACCTCGCGCCCGAGGTCGCGGTCCAGGACCCGATACACGACTCCCGATCCGCCGGCGGCGAGCTTCCCGACGACCCCGTACTTCGCGGCCGGCGCGCGGCTGAAGTGCGTCTCGGGCGAGGCCGGGATCGGCTCCTCGTCTATCACCACGGTCTCGCCCGCGGGGAACGAAGTGGAGCTTTCCCCGGGCGCGGGTCCGGGCGGCGCCGCGCCGTCCTGGCGCGAGCGGGATGCCGCGAGCGTGCGCAGGGCGGCGATCTCGGCCGGCCCGAGGCCTCCTCGCTCGCGAAGCACCGTCTCCACGTCGCCCCCGTTCCGGCCGGCCGCCAGGGCCGCCTCGGCGGTCTCCCGGGAGATGATGTGGGCGTGCAGCGCGATCAGGGCGACTTGCTGATCCAGGGAGAGGTTCACGGCAGCCCGCCCTCCGTCCGGACCTGCGAGGGAAATCCGCGATTCCGAGACGGACGGGGCGAATCATAGGGACGCCACGAGCGGGCTTCAAGGTCGGCCCGTCGGCGGCACCTCGGTCCCGGTGCCCGCGCGCATGCGCGCACCGGCTTGACACTCCGGAGAGGCGCCCGTAAATTCCGCCCCCTCAACTCCTGCGGCCGGGTGGCCGCGAGAAGACGAGGAGGAGGAGTCAGGCGATGCCGACGGAGATCAAGGACAAGACGATCAACTGCATGGACTGCGGGACGGGCTTCGTGTTCACGGTCGGGGAGCAGGAGTTCTACCGGGACAAGGGCTTCGAGAACGAGCCCAAGCGGTGTCCGACGTGCCGGCGGGCCAAGAAGGAGGCCCGGGGCCAGGACTACCCGGTGCAGTGCGAGGCGTGCGGCAAGCAGACGACCGTGCCCTTCAAGCCGACGGGCGTGCGGCCGGTCTATTGCCGCGACTGCTTCGACAAGCGCCGCTGACGCGGCGCTAGTCGGCCAGGGCCGCCTCGAGAGAACGCGCCAGGGCGCGCGTCAGGGCTCTCACTTTGAGAGCCAGGCCCGGCAGCCGGATCAGCACGTCCGGGCGGAGAAGCCTGGCCAGCCCCGCCGGGGTCGTCGCGCCGTCGGGCTCGGCAGCCGGGCCCAGGTCGGGGGGCTCGTCGGCCGCGGCGTCCAGGACGACCCGGAGCGACGCGAACGGGATCCCGCGCACGGCGGCGGCGTCGGCCCAGGCCGCGTCCTCCATCTCGCAGATCCGGGCGCCCGTCCTCGCGCGGAGGGCCCGCTTCTCGGCCGGCCTGAGCACGGGGAGGGCCACGGTCACGCCCGTGCCCCCGGAAGCCCCGCAGCGGACGAGCCGAGGCCTCCAGCCGGGGTCGGCGATCCAAGAGGTCTTCCCGGCCTCGAGACTCCCGCCCTCGGGGGCGACCAGGACGCCGGACGCGAGGTCGGGATCGAGACCGCCCGCGAGGCCGACCGCGAGGACGGCCGCGGGTTCGGACGCGAGAGCGCGGGGGGCGGCGGCCCGGACCCTCTCCGGTCCGGGGCCGGCGCGCACGACCTGCACTCCGGGCAGGGAGAGCGCTCTCACCGCGCGAGCCTCCGCCGCGAGCGCCGTGGCGACGAGGATCGGACGGCTCACGGAGTCCCAGCTGCCCCGGGTCGGGACGCGGCGGCCTGCCCCGGCAGGAGGAGCGACGCGAACGCCCCCACGGTGAAATCGGGGGAGTTCCGCCTCAGGTCCTCCCCGAAGAGGAGCGCGATACGGATCGCCGGGTCGGGACGCCACGAGACGGCGACGAATCCGTCGCCGAAAGGCTCGTCCGCCCGGCGGTCCCCCGTTCGCGGGAAGGGATTCGTCGCACCGAGGACCTGGAGGTGGAACGCGAAACCGTGCCCGAGGTCGGCGCCGAGGTGGAGGGCGCCGTGGAAGACCGGGTCGAGGTCCACCCGGTCCCCGTGGAGGCCGTCGGGGCGTCCCGGCCATGCGACAGCAAGGGTCAGGTCGGCGAACAGCCCCCGCGAGAACTCGCCGCCCACGACGGCGGCCAGGCCGCCCTGGGGGCCTCCCGTCCCGAACCCGTCCCGCCGTTCTCCCCCGGGGACCGTGAAGGCCCCCGCGAACGCGAGCCCCCCGCGGGCGGCGTCGCAGACCCGGAGCTTCCCCCAGAGGACCGGGTCGCCCGACCCCGAGGCGGGTCCCGTGTCCTCGAGCCAGGTGACCCCGTCGTAGAGGACGGACGCCCGGTGGGGCTCGTCCTCCTTCGGGTTCCGGTCCCAGGCGAGCTCTGTCGCCTCGATCCCGACCTCGAACCCCGGCAGGACCCCGGCCCGCATCCGGAGCGCGCCGGCATAGACGGCGCCGGTCCACCCGAGGCGCCAGGTGCCGCTGTCCCCCGAGCCGGCAGGTGGCGTGCGGCCGCGGTACCAGGCGGCGCCCGACCCGACGAGGGCGGCCTCCGCGTCGCCGGGGGCGAGCGTGTCGGGGGCGAGTGGAGGGAAGAGGAAGAGCGCCCGGACGAGGGGCGCCTGGGTCCGGAGGGGGATGGGCTCCACGCGCGGCGTCTCCTCGGCGAGCGCGGGGGCGGCCGAGGCGGCGACGGCCAGGGCGGCCCAACCCTGGACTCTGAACCCTGGACCCTGGACTCGTCCGCTCAAGTCTTCTCCCACCTCGGGTCGAGCGCGTCCCGGAGCCCGTCCCCCAACAGGTTAACACCCAGGACGGTGAGCGTGATGGCCGCGCCGGGGGCGAGGACGGCCCAGGAGGCGCGCGTGAGGAACTCGCGAGCGTCGGTGAGCATGGCACCCCACTCCGGCACCCCCGGCTCGACCCCGAGCCCGAGGAAGGAGAGCCCGGCCGCGGAGAGGATCGCGGTCGCGAGCCCGAGGGTGGCCAGCACGATCACGGGCGCAAGCACGTTCGGAAGGATCGCGCGCGCGACGATCCGGACCGGCCCGGCGCCGAGGGCCCGGCTCGCTGCGACGTGGTCCAGCTCCCGCACGAGGAGGGCGCTGCCTCGGACCTGACGCGCGAAGACCGGCACGTTCACGAGCGCGACGGCCAGGACGACGTTCCGCTCGTGGGGGTCTCCCCCGAGCGCGGCCATGATGGCGATCGCGAGGAGGAGGCTCGGGAAGGCGAGCAGGACGTCCACGAGCCGCATCAGGGCGGCGTCGAGGGCGCCCCCCGCGTAACCTGCGGCCAGGCCGACGGGGACCCCGAGAAGCAGAGCGAGCGCCACGGCCGCCGCCCCGATCGCCAGCGACTTCCGCGCCCCGTAGGCCACGCGCACGAGGATGTCGCGGCCGAGGTGGTCGCACCCGAGCGGGTGAGCCCCGCCGGGCGGGGCGAGGCGGGCCTCCGCCTCCTGGGCGGACGGCCCGACTCCCACGGCGGCGGCGACGCCGGGCGCGCCGAGGGCCACGAGAACCACGAGCGCGACCATGGCCGCGCCCGCGAGCGCGCCGGGGTTCCGCCGGAGCCGACGCCACCAGCGGGGGCTCACGCCCGCCCTCCCGAGAGTCGGATCCTCGGGTCGAGCCAGCCGTAGGAGAGGTCCACGGCCAGGTTCACGAGGACGAAGACGCCCGCGGTCACGATGAGCCCGGCCTGGAC
Source organism: Planctomycetales bacterium (assembly GCA_022614695.1). Taxonomy (GTDB): domain Bacteria; phylum Planctomycetota; class JAKEIC01; order JAKEIC01; family JAKEIC01; genus JAKEIC01. The sequence continues at coordinate 4,241 of JAKEIC010000056.1, forward strand.
GGCGTTGTAGTCCTTGGCGAGCACCGCCTCGACCACGTAGCGGCCGAGCCCCGGCCACTGGAAGACGGTCTCCGTGAGGACGGCGCCCGCGAGCAGGAACCCGACGTTCAGCCCGAGGACGGTCACCACCGGGACGAGCGCGTTCCGGAACGCGTGGAAGACGACGCGGGGCGGCGCGAGCCCCTTCGCCCGCGCGGTCCGCACGTAGTCCTCGCGGAGGGTCTCGAGGAGCGACGACCGCGTCATCCGCGCGATCATCGCCAGAGGCACGGTCGCGAGCGCGCACGCCGGGAGGACGAGGTGGCGGATCGCGTCCCAGAGCGCCCGCCCGTCCCCCGCGAGCGCGGCGTCGAGCAGGAGGAGTCCCGTCCTCCGCTCGACGTCCGTCGTGACCGACAGCCGTCCCCCCCCCGGCATCCCGGGAAAGAGCAGGAGCAGGACCAGCCCGAGGAAGAAGACCGGGATCGAGACCCCGACGAGCGAACCGACCATCGCCGCGTGGTCGGGCCATCGGCCGGGCCGGAGGCTCGCGGCGAGGCCCGCGGGCACGCCGACGAGCGTCGCGAGGATCATCGCCGCGAGCGCCAGCTCGACCGTGGCGGGGAAGCACCGCCGCAGGTCCTCCGCCACGGGCCGCCCCGTGTGGTAGGAGCGACCGAGCTCCCCGCGCGCGGTGGTCCACAGGAACCGGACGAACTGCTCCGGGAGCGGTCGGTCCCAGCCGTTCGCGCGGTTGAGCTCCGCGACTTTCTCGGGGGTCGCCTTCTCCCCGAGCACGGCGAGCGCCGGTCCGCCCGGCGTGAGCCGGACGACGAGGAACGCGATCACGACCACCCCGGCGAGCACCGGCAACGCCTGGAGGAGCCGGCGCGCGAGGTAGGTCGTCACCGCGGCGATCGTCTCGGATCGCCCGTGCGGCGTCCAGGGGCGGCGATGAGGTGGCTGGCGTCTTCTTGGGTCGTCGCGCGGCCGCACGGTGGCCACACAACAACCAGGGGGGACTCGAGCGACATCCCGTCTGCGCGTCCTCGGAGTGTGAACGCGCCGACGCCGGCCGAATTGTCAAATCAGTTGCTGATGAACATCGCTCCTGAACGGAGCGAATCCGAGTGGGCAGGAGTGCGCGAGTTGCGGTAGATCCGCTGTCCGCGCTGCGACCTCGCGGAGAGTCGGCTCAGAGTACCTTGGAGCATCTCCCGCCTGCTCGGCCCTGGAGGCGAGAGCTTTCCAGAGGGTCGAAGGCCGCCCGATGCCCTCGGCACTCCCTGGGAGCGCCCGCCCTCCGACGCTCGGCCCGAACGCGGCCACTCGCGACCGCGGGTCGGCAAGGAGCCACGCCTCGATCTCCTGAACGGCTACGCCGAGCGCGCACGGGCAGTACGGCTCCGCGCGCATCGCCTCGGCTTGCGCCGCGGCTCGGCCCGCCTCCAGTCGCCGCCGAATTGCACGGATCCCTCGCGGGTCGTCGGTCCCGGAATCCCGGACGACAACGACGCCGTCCATGCCCCCGTTCGCTGCCAGCGCGATCGCCCGCCTTACCTTGTCGGTATCCCCCCTACTTCCCACACCGCGCGGCTTCGCGTGGACCGGCAGATGCCGGAGGTACTCGCCACGAGTTTCAATCCGAACTCCAGTTCCCCGTCTCTCCTGGAGCATCCGTTCCAC
>JAKEIC010000057.1 GCA_022614695.1 Planctomycetales bacterium
CGGCCCTCGCGATCTCCCCCGGTTCCGTGCCGCTCCTCTGCGATCGGGGAATCGTCCGCCTCCTCCTGGGCGACGCCGACGGGGCGCTCGAGGACGCCGGCTCGGCCCTCCGGGCGGATCCGGGCTGCTCGGAGGCCCTCGCGCTCCGCGGCGTCGCGCGGTACCGCAGGCAGGACCTCGACGGGGCCGAGGAGGACCTCACCGCGGCCCTCCGGGCCGGGCCGGGGGACAGCCGGTTCCTGAACGATCGGAGCATCGTGCGAAGGGCGCGGGGCGATCTCGCCGGGGCGATGGCCGACGTCGAGGCGGCGCTCCAGGCCGACCCGGCAGACCCGGACGCGCTCGGGAACCGCGGCGTCCTCCGCCACCTCTCCGGCGACCTCGCCGGGGCCCTGGAGGACCTCGACGCCTCGCTCCGGCTCCGACCGGGATCGCCCGAGGTGCTCACCAACCGCGGCACCGTGCGCCGTCTCCTCGGGCGCGCCCCGGAGGCCGTGCGCGACTTCGAGGAAGCCGTCCGCCTCGCCCCGCATCTCGTCGCAGCCCGGATGTGCCTCGGCCTCGCGCGCCAGTCCCTCGGGGAGCCTCTTGCCGCCGCCGAGCAGTACCGGGAGGGCCTCCGGCTCGCCCCGACCCACCCCCGCGCCGCCGAGTTCCGCCGGCGCCTCGCCGAGTGCGAGGAGGCGCTCCGCGCCGGAGGGACCCCGAAGTGAGCGATCCCGCGCCGGAGACCCTCGGCCGGTCGCCGGTCGGCGCGTTCCTCGCCGACTTCGGCCTCGCGAAGCTCGCCGCGACCGGGTCGCGGCTCACCCGCACCGGTGAGGCCATCGGCACCCCCGCCTACATGTCCCCCGAGCAGGCGCGGGGCGAGGTCTCCTCGCTCTCTCCTGCGACGGACGTCTGGTCCCTCGGCTGCGTCCTCTACGAGCTGCTCGCCGGACGACCGCCATTCGAGGGGGGGACGACGGCCGCGGTCATCGGGCAGGTCCTCGTCCGCGAGGCGAGGCCGCTGCGGGCGGCCCGGGCGGACGTGCCGACGCCTGTCGAACTCCTGGTCCGGATCTGCCTCGGGAAGCGCGCGGGGACGAGGTACCGGGACGCGGCGGCGCTCCGGGACGACCTCGACCGGGTCCTCCGCGGCCAGCGGCCGCGCGCGCGGCTCCCGGGGGCCGGCCGGCGCGCGGCGGTCGTCGCGCTCCTCGGAGGAGCGACGGTTTTCGCGGCCGCGGCCGCAGGGCCCTCGGCAGTCCCGCCGTCAGCGCCTCCGCCAGCGCCCGCGAGTCGCCGGGACGAGAGCCTCCTCGTCCGGGCCCGCGAGCTGCGCCGCTTCGACCCCGCCGAGGCTGCGAGGCTCCTCGGGGAGGCCCTGGCGGCCGGGGCCTCCGAGGAGACCCGTCTGGAGCGGGCCGACTGCCTGCGGGAGGGAGGCCTCTATCGCGAGGCGGACGCGGAGTACGGAGGCGTGCTCGAGCGGGAGGCCGGGCGTCTGGAGGCTCGGTTCGGCCGGGGTCTTGCACGCTGGATCGGGCGGCAGGCCAGAGTGGCCGGGCTCGGGGACCCGTTCGTCGATCTCGCGGCGGCCGCTGACGGGCTCCCCGGCTGGCGGGGCGCGGCCGCCCGGGCGATCCTCGCCTACCGGTGCCTGGACTGGGACGCCGGGGAACGGGAGATCGGATCGTGCGAGGGGGTGCCGGAGGCGCGGCTGGTGGCGGGGCTCCTTCGGCACCACGAGGGGCGCGGAGGGGACGAGGACCAGAGGCGCGCGATTCATGACTTCACGGCCGCGGCCGATTGGGCGCCGCGGCTGGCGGTCGCCTGGCTCGAGCGCGGCCACGCCCGCTATCTCCTCGGCGATCACGCGGAAGCCATCGCCGACTACGACCGCGCCCTCCACCTGGACCCGCTGTCCGCCGCGGCCTGGGGCAACCGCGCCCTCGCCCGGCAGGCGAGGCACGACCCCGCGGGGGCGATCGCCGACTACGACCGCGCCCTGGAGCTGGAACAACAGGACCCACAGACCTGGAACAACCGCGGAAACGCCCGGGAGGCGCAGGGCGACCACGCGGGGGCCATCGCCGACTACGACCGGGCCCTCGGATTGGATCCGCGCTACGCGAGGGCCTGGAACAACCGCGGGAACGCCCGGGCGGCGCAGGGCGACTTCACGGGGGCCATCGCCCTCTACGACCGTGCGCTGGCGCTGGACCCGGGGTACGCCGAGGCCCTCGCGAGCCGTGGCGTCGCCCGCCGGAGGCTCGGAGACCTCTCCGCGGCGGTGGCGGACCTCGAGCGGGCGCTCGTCGCCGGGCCCGCGACCTGGCCGCATCGCCCGGAGGTCGAGCGCCGCCTCTCCGAGGCCCGCGCCGCGCTCGCGGCCGCGGGGGACGGCCGGTGAGTTGCTTCCTCACCGACTTCGGCCTCGCCAAGTCCGTCGCGACGGGCTCCCGGCTCACCCGCACCGGCGAGGCCCTCGGCACGCCCGCCTACATGTCCCCCGAGCAGGCGCGCGGGGAGGTCGCCGCGCTCGCGCCCGCGACGGACGTCTGGTCGCTCGGGTGCGTCCTCTACGAGATGCTCGCGGGGCGGCCGCCGTTCGAGGGAGCGACGCCCGAAGCCCTCATCGCGCGAATCCTCCTGGGGTCGCCCGTCCGGCTGCGGCGCCTCCGCGCCGACGCCCCGGCGGCGGTCGAGCGGGTGGTCGCCGCCTGCCTCGGGAGGGCCGCCGGGGACCGCTACCGGGACGCGTCCCGGCTCCGGGACGATCTGGAACGAGTCCTGCGGGGCGAGAGGCCCGCGGCGCGGCTCCGCAGGACGCGGGGCCTCTGGCTGGCGGCCGGCCTCGGCGTCGCCGTTCTCACGGCGGCCCTCGCGGCGCTGCGGCCTCTCCACGACGCCGTCCCACCCGCCGCCGCGGCCCCCGCCGCCGACGTCCCGGAACCGGAGCGCCTGGCGGCGCAGGCGAGGGGGCTGCGGGGCTCGGATCCGCGGGAGGCGGCGCGATTGCTGGGGGAGGCGCTCGCCCGGTGGCCCGGGCGCGACGAATGGCGGCTCGAGAGGGGGCTCCTCCTCTGGGCGGGGGGGGACGACGAGTCGGCCCGGAGGGAGTGGGGGCTCGTCCCCGAGGGCTCTCCCGCGGCCGCTCGCGCGACGCTCTACCTCGGGATCGAGGCGCTCTTCCGACTGTCGGGTGACGAGGCCCTGCCACGCCTCGAGGCGGGGGCCCGCAGCCCCGGGCGCGAGGCTCGGCTGGCGCGCGGGGCCCTCGCGGCGGCGCGGAAGGAGTGGGCCGCGGCCCGGGCCGCTCTCGGGGGGGAGGCGGGCTGGGAGGCGTGCCTGCTCCGCGCCTACGTGGAAGGGCGAGACCCGTCCGGGGATCGGAGGGCGGCCGTGCGCGAGTACGGCGCCGCCTTGGCGGACGGGATGAGGTACCCCTGGGCCCTCAACAACCGCGGGGCCGAGCGCCGCGACCTCGGGGACCTCCCGGGGGCGAGCGAGGACCTGGAGACCGCGCTGCGGCTGAGGCCCGACTTCCCCGAGGCGCTCATGAACCGCGCCGCCGTGCGCCGCGACCTCGGGGACTTCGACGGCGCGATCCGGGACCTGGACGCCGCCGTGAGGCTCCGGCCCTCGTTCCCCGAGGCCCTGGTGAACCGCGGCGTCGCGCGTCGGGACCTCGGAGACCTCCGGGGCTCCCTCGTGGACCTGGACTCCGCCCTCCGGATCCGCTCCGACCTCCCGCAGGCCTGGGTCCACCGCGGGCTCGCTCACGCGGACCTCGGGGATTTCCGCGCGGCGGTCGAGGACTACGACACCGCGCTCGCGCTCCTGCCCGACGACCCGGTGACCCTGGTCAACCGGGGCGGGGCTCGGCTCTCCCTCGGGGACGTCGGTGGCGCGATCGCGGACTGCGAGGCCGCGCTCCGGCTCCGTCCGGGCTCGCCGGAGGCGCACGCGAACCTCGGCCTCGCCCGCCGGGCTCTCGGGCGATGGCGCGAGGCCGCCGAGGGATTCCGCGAGTTCCTCCGGCTCGCGCCGGGAGGAGCCCGCGCGGCCGAGGTGCGCGGGTGGCTGGCGGAGGCCGAGGAGCGGCTCCGAGCCGCGGAAGCGGGGACGAGGTGAAGGGTCACGGAGTCGCTCCGGATCCTCGACCCGGGACCACGGCTCGGGGACCCGGGACAGCCCGGGCATTCCTGACCGATTTCGGCCTGGCGAAGTCCGTCGCGACGGGGAGCAAGCTCACGCGCACGGGCCAAGCCCTCGGCACCCCGGCCTACATGTCGCCGGAGCAGGCGCGGGGGGAGGTCCTATCCCTCACCCCGGCCACCGACGTCTGGAGCCTCGGCTGCGTCCTCTACGAGATGCTCGCGGGGCGAGTGGCGTTCCCCGGGGAGGCTCACGCGGAGGTGATCGCCCGGATCCTGACGGGGCGGCCGCCCGGCGTCCGTGCGCTCCGGCCCGCCGTCCCCGCTCCCCTGGGGAGCCTGATCGAGGCCTGCCTCGCCGGGGAGCCCGCCCGGCGACCGCCGGAGGGCGGGGCCCTGCGGGAGGATCTCGAGCGGGCGCTCCGGGGCGAGAGGCCGCGGTCGGCGGCGCGCCGGCGAGGCGGGGGGCTGGTCGCGGCGGTCCTCGGCGCCGGCGCGCTGGCGGGCGGCCTGGCGCTCGGGCTCGGCCCCGGGCCCGGGGGCCCCGCGGGGTCGCCGC
>JAKEIC010000058.1 GCA_022614695.1 Planctomycetales bacterium
CGCAGGACCTCCCGCCGAGCCGTCAGCGCGAGTTGGAGAGGCTCCAGCGCGACCTGGGACTCAGCGACGACCAGGCGGCCCAGGCCACGAAGATCTACACCGAGCGCGAGGAGGCGATCCGGAAGCTCCTGACGGACGCCCAGAAGGAGCGTTACGCGCAGTCCCTCGAGCGGCGGGGCGGCTGGGGGGGAGCCGGCGGCTGGGGGGGACCGGGAGGGATGGGTGGCGGCGGACAGGGCGGGCCCGGCGGGGGAATGGGGCGGATGTTCGGCGGTCAGATGATCGAGGGGATGCTCGACCGCATGAAGACGGAGCTCTCCCTCACACCCGAGCAGGAGTCGAAGGTCAAGGGGATCGCGGAGGAGTTCCAGAAAAAGTTGACCGACTCGCTCGCCAAGGCGCAGGAGACCGGCGACTGGTCGGTCATGCGGGACCTGCGCACGTCGGGGGAGGAGATCCAGAAGCAGGTCCGCGAGATCCTCACGCCCGAGCAGCAGGCGAAGTTCGAGGAGATGAACCGGAACCGATGGGGAGGCTTCGGAGGTCCGGGCGGGGGAGGCGAGGCGGGCGGAGGGGGCGGGGGGGGCGGACTGGACGGGCGGATCCGGCGGATCCAGGAGGAGCTGAAGCTCACCGAGGACGAGTCGGTCGTCCTCGTCCCGAAGATCCGCGAGATCCTCCAGGCCGAGGAGGTCCGCGACCGTGCCGTGCGGGACGCACGCCGCACCCTCCGGACCGCGGCGCGCGACGCGGCCGCGGACCCCGCCAAGGTGGGCGACGGGCTCGCCGCCGTGCGGAAAGCGCAGTCCGAGGGCGACAAGAAGCTCGCGACGCTGCGCGGCGAGGTGCGCGAGCTGGTCACGCGCCAGCAGGAGGCGCTCCTCGTCGGCCACGGGGTCCTCGACCCCGCGGCGCCTTCCCTGACGCAGGAGTCCGGCAAGTAGCGGCGCTACCCTCGCCGGCCAAAGGGCCAGAGCCTCCGGAGGAGACCGAGGACCCGTCCCAGCGGGCCGCCCTTCCTCTCGCCGGGGACCTTCTTTAGGTCGTCCCGCGTGAAGGGGAGCGGTTCCCCCCGCTCGAGCCTCGCCACGTCCTCGAGGAGGTCCTCGGGGGTCTGGTACCGGCAGCGGCGGTCCCGGGCGATCATCTTCAGGACGAGGAGGTCGAGGCCCTCCGAGACCGCGGGGTTCCGCTCCCGGGGAGGCACGGGGTCCAGCGTGAGCATTTTCGTGAGGACCGTCGTGATGGTCTTCCCCGTGAAGGGCGGCTCGCCGGCGAGCGCCCGGTAGAGGGTGCAGCCGAGGGAGTAGATGTCGCTCCGGATGTCGGTGTCCTTGCTGTCCACGGCCCCCTCGGGCGAGAGGTAGCCCGGAGTCCCGAAGACCGATCCGGTCACCGTCAGCTCTTCGCCGCCACCGGACTCCTTGGCGAGACCGAGGTCCATGAGCTTCGCCACCCCGTCCTTCCCGAGCATGATGTTGTCGGGCTTGATGTCGCGGTGGACGAGCCCCCGCTCGTGGGCGCAGGCGAGCGCCGAGCCGATCTGCTTCGCGACCGAGAGGACCTCGGGCTCGGTCATGGTCCCACGCCCGAACCGGGTCCCCAGCGTCTCCCCGTCCACGTACTCCATCACGACGAAGGGGAGCCCCTCGACCTGTCCCACCTCGAGCCCGGCGACCACGTTCGGGTGCTGGATCTCCATCGCGACGCTCGCCTCCCGGCGGAAGCGTTTCCGGAACTCGGACACCTTGGCCATCGAGCCCGAGAGGATCTTCACGGCCACCCGCCGCTTGTCCCGCTCGCGGACGGCCTTCACGACGACACCCTGCGCGCCCCGGCCGAGCACGGACTCGATTCGGAAACCGGGGAGCTGGATCCTCTTCTTTCCTGCCGGCGTCGGATGCGGCTCGTCCATCGGGGATGGGGGATCGTATCCACACCGCGGCCGCTTGTCGCGTCGGAGCGGGGCCTTGTCCGCGTGGAGGGTCCGGGCTAGAAAGACGGATCGTGGCCCCTCGCGTCATCGCCATCCTGAACCAGAAGGGCGGCGTCGGGAAGACGACGACGACCGCGAACCTCGGGGCTGCCGCCGCGCGGCTCGGCCGGCGCGTGCTCGCCTGCGACCTCGACCCGCAGGCGAACCTCACGACGCACCTGACGGGGGACCTGCGCCGGGAGGGGCCGAGCGTCTACGACGTGCTCCGGGGGGACCACCCGCTCGCCGACGCTGTCCGCGAGACCTCGGTCCCGGGTCTCTCGCTCGTCCCCTCGCACCTGGACCTCGCCGGAGCCGAGATGGAGCTGGCGGCGGCCGTGGGGAGGGAACAGCTCCTCCGCGACGCCCTCGCCGGCTTCCTCTCGGGGGCCGAGGACGGTCGCCGGCCGGAGCTGGTCCTCCTCGACTGCCCTCCCTCCCTGGGGCTCCTCTCGCTCAACGCCCTCGTCGCAGCGGGCGAGGTCCTGGTCCCGCTCGAGCCCACCTTCCTCGCGCTCCAGGGGCTGGCGAAGCTCCTCGAAGTGGTGGACCTCGTCCGCCGGCGGCTGAACCCGGGGCTCCGGCTCGGGGGGATCGTGGCCTGCCTCGTGGACGCGCGGACGACCCTCACCGCGGAGGCGCTCGCCGAGGTCGAGCGCCACGTGCCGGGAAAGCTCCTCCGGACCCGCATCCGCCGTAACGTCCGCCTCGCAGAGGCCCCGAGCCACGGCCGCTCGATCCTCGACTACGCGCCGTCGTCGCGGGGAGCCGAGGACTACCTCGCGCTCGCTCGGGAAGTGCTGGGCGGGGAGGGTGCGCCGGCGGACGCGTAGTGGCATACTCCCGGTTCCGATGCCCTTCGCCCAGATCCCCGAGGTGCTCGACGCCGTCCGCGCGGGGAAGATGTTCGTCCTCGTGGACGACCCCGACCGGGAGAACGAGGGGGACCTCGTGATCGCGGCCGAGAAGGTGACGCCCGAGTCGGTCGCCTTCTTCGAGCGGGAGGCCCGGGGGCTCCTCTGTCTCGCCCTCTCCGGGGATCTGTGCGACCGGCTTCGGCTCCACTCCCAGGCTCCGGAGAACACGTCGCTCCACGGGACCGCCTTCACGGTCTCGGTGGACGCCCGGACCGGCACGACGACGGGGATCTCGGCGGCCGACCGGGCGCGGACGATCCGGGTTGCGGTCGACCCGGCCACGCGGCCGGAGGACCTGGCCCGGCCCGGTCACGTCTTCCCGATCCGGGCGCGGGACGGGGGGGTGCTCGTCCGCGCCGGGCAGACGGAGGGCTCGGTGGACCTGGCGCGCCTCGCGGGCCTCACGCCCGCGGCCGTCATCTGCGAGATCAAGAACCCCGACGGCTCGATGGCGCGCGTACCCGACCTGGAGGTCTTCTGCGCCCGCCACCGGCTGCCGCTCGCCTCGATCGCCGACCTGATCGAGTGGCGCCGCCACCGCGAGGTGCTCGTCTCGCGCGTGGGCTCGGCCCGTCTCCCAACCCGCTACGGCGACTTCGACCTCTACGTCTACCGGACGACCGTGGACGACTCCGTGAACGTCGCGCTGGCGATGGGGCTCCCTCGCGCGGGGCTCGAGGCCCCCGAGCCGCGGGCCGACGAGACGCCCACGCTCGTGCGCGTCCACTCGCAGTGCCTCACCGGAGACGTGTTCGCCTCGGCCCGGTGCGACTGCGGCGAGCAGCTCGCGGCCGCGGAGGCCGCGATCGCGGCGGCCGGCCGCGGCGTCCTCCTCTACATGCGGATGCAGGAGGGCCGCGGGATCGGGCTCGAGCAGAAGATCCTCGCCTACGCGCTCCAGGACCGGCACGGGTTGGACACCGTCGAGGCGAACCGGCGGCTCGGGTTCCCGGCCGACCTCCGCCACTATGGCATCGGCGCGCAGATCCTCCGCGACCTCGGGGTCCGGAAGATGCGCCTCCTCACGAACAACCCGAAGAAGGTTGTGGGCCTCGAGGCCTACGGCCTCGAGATCGTCGAGAGGGTCCCGATCGTGGTCCGCCCGAACGACCGCAACCGCGCCTACCTGGAGACCAAGCGCGCGAAGCTCGGGCACCTGCTCGGGGACCTCGGCGGGCCCCTGGATCCGCCGTAGGAAGGGCCGTCGCGATGAAGGGCGTCATCCTCGCCGGCGGCCTCGGGACACGCCTCGCCCCCCTCACGCGGGTGACGAACAAGCACCTGCTCCCGATCTACGACAAGCCGATGATCTTCTACCCGATCCAGTGCCTCGTGAATGCGGGGATCCGGGACATCCTCCTCGTGACGGGGGGCGCCTCGGCCGGGGACTTCCTCTCGCTCCTGCGGAACGGGAGAGACTTCGGGCTTTCGCGCCTCCACTACGCCTACCAGGAGGGCGAGGGCGGGATCGCGGACGCGCTGCGGATCGCGGAACCCTTCGCCGACGGCGAACGGATCTGCGTGGTCCTGGGAGACAACATCATCGAGCGCGACATCCGCCGGGGAGTCGAGGGATTCGAGAAGCAGCCGAAGGGCGCCAAGATCTACCTGAAGGAGGTCCCCGACCCCGAGCGCTTCGGCGTCCCCGTTCTCGAGGGGAAGAAGGTGGTCAAGATCCTCGAGAAGCCGAAGTCCCCCCCCTCGCGCTTCGCCGTGATCGGGATCTACTTCTACGACGCGCGCGTCTTCGAGATCATCCGCACGCTCAGGCCCTCGGGCCGCGGCGAGCTCGAGATCACCGACGTGAACAACGCCTACATCGAATCGGGCGAGATGACCTGGGAGGTCCTCGACGGCTGGTGGACCGACGCGGGGACGTTCGAGAGCCTCCTGCGGGCGAGCAATCTCGTGAAGGAACGCGGGGCGAACAAGTCCTGAACGCGTGACTCGCGCGGCCAAGGCCCCGCGTCAATCACGCGTTCAGGAAACACGGGCGGCGCTACCGCCCCGCGCTCGTCTCGGCACGCAGTCGGTCCGGGCATATCCCCAGATCGCCTTAGCCCCCACCAGATCGCGCACGAACTGCTCTCCGAACGCTCTCGTATCGATCCAGACGCAGTCCCTGTGGAAGCAGTCGTAGGCCCCGAAGACGAGACGCCTCCTCAATTCGATCTGAACATGCTCCACGCGAGTACTGATCCCCGTTCGATTCAGGAGGCTCTTGAGCACCCGATCCAGGGTGTCGTTCCGCAGTGGTAGGACCAGGAAGTCCCTGAGGGGTTGGTGAGTCTGCCGGGCCAGTCTGCGACTCGGCGTGGTGCCACTCCTCGGGATGTCGTAGAGATCGCACTTCGAGAGGTCTCCCTCGAGGGATAGCCGCCCGCCGCAAGCCAACCGTTCTATGACCGCCCTCAAGAGACGGGCCGGGCTCCGCGTCGCAAGGGCGTAGACGAATCGTGGTTGGATCGGACTCGACCCTTGCTCACAGCCTCCGCTTGCGTCCAGCCGCGAGGGCCATCACCGCCAGCGCCAGGAGCGCCAGGAGCGGGAGGGCCGGGACGGTGGCGAGGCCGGCCCAGGGGGCCAGGCCGCCCCGGACTCCGGCCGCGGCCGCCGCCGAGCCCCGCACCGCCTCCGCCACCGGCGGGCTCGCGGCGTAG
>JAKEIC010000059.1 GCA_022614695.1 Planctomycetales bacterium
GCGCCGGCACGCCCGGGGCCTTCGGGTCCCCCGACAGGACGCCCTTCACCGCCTCCCCGACGGCGTCCTTCCCGGCCGCGAGGGCCGAGTCCTTGGCCGCCGTGGTCGCGGCGGCGGGCGCGAGCTTCGAGACGGCCGCGTTCCAGCCGGCGCCCGCGAGCGCGAGAAGGAGCGTGAGGGTCGTCGGGCCTGTGAGCGATCCCCGCGGGCGGGGCGGCGCCCCGGGGGCGCCCGGGGGGAACGGAGGAGGAGCGGGCGACGCGGATCCCGGCGCGGGCACGTCGGAGAGTCTACCCTGCCGGAATCTTCTTGCCCCCGGCGGGAGGGCGGCCTATGTTCCTCGTGAGAGAAAGGGAGGTCACGCATGGCGACCACGACGGCGGCGGACCCGAAGGCGACGGCGACGGCTCGCGAGGCGCTCCAGGCGGTCCGGAAGGCGATCGAGGCGGCGCGGGGGCCGGTGGCGGCCTGCGGGATCTCCCGCTCCTACATCGAGGGCTGGACCGACGCGATCCTCACGCGGGTGATGGAGGCGGAGAAGGAGATCGTCAAAGCGTCCCGCTGACGCGGGACGCTAACGCCCGCGCTTCGCGGCCTTCGCCTTGGCGTCGGCGAGGGCCGCGCGCGCCCGCTCGGCGAGCTTCTCGTCGAGGCGGCCGGGGGCGGCGAGAGCCCGCTCGAGGTCGGAGATTCCCCCCTTCGGGTGGCCGAGCCGGAGCCGCGCGATCCCGCGGCTGGCCAGCGCCTCGACGTCGGAAGGGTCCAGCTCCACGGCCCTCTCGTAGTGGGCGAGGGCGGCCTTGGACTCCAGCGCCTCCTCGGCGAGGCGCCCGCGCAGCACGTGCGCCCCGGCGCTCCGCGGGTCGAGCGCGAGCGCCCGGTCCGCGTCGCGGGTCGCGCCCTCGGGGTCCTGGGCGGCGATCCGGAGACGCGCCCGGGCGAGGAACGTCGTCGCAGACCCCGCGCCGCCCTCGATGGCGCGGTCCAGGTCCGCCCGGGCCCCCTCGGAGTCCCCGAGCGCCGCCCGGTGGCGCGACCTCTCGATGTAGAGGTCGGGGGAGGCCTCCCGGCCCTCGAACGCGGCGTCCAAATCGCGCAGCGCCCCGCGCGCATCGCCCGAGCGGCCCCGGATGACCGCGCGCGAGAGCAGCGCCCGAGGGTCCCCGGGCCGGAGCCGCAGCGCCTCGTCGAGATCCGCCCCCGCCCCGGCCGCGTCGCCCGCCGCCGCCCGTAGTTCGGACCGCGCGACGAGCGCCTCGACGGAGCCCGGGGAGAGCCGCAGGGCCGCGTCGAGGTCCGCGAGCGCCCCCGGCTCGTCGCCCGCGGCCGCCCGGAGCCGCGCCCGGGCGGCGAGCGCCGGCGCGTCGCCCGGTCGCAATCGCAGCGCGGCGTCGAGGTCGGCGCGGGCGCCGTTGCGGTCCCCGCGCCGCTCGCGCACGGTCGCGCGGGCCCGGAGCGCGACGGGATCGTCCGGCCGGAGCCGGAGCGCCCACTCGACGTCCTCGAGCGCCCCGTCGGCGTCCCCGATCGAGAGCCGGAGCACCCCGCGGGCGGCGCGGTGCCCCGGGACCCACGGCTCGGCCGCGATCGCCCGGTCCCAGGCCTTCCGGGCCCCGGCCGCGTCGCCTCCCGAGGCGAGGGCGCGGGCGCGGCCCGCGTGGAGGAACCCGAGGCCGGGCCCGCGCGCGAGCGAGGACTCGAACGCCGCGGCGGCGGCGCCGGGGTCGCCGTCCTCGCGGCCCGCCTCGGCGATCCCCCGCAGGGCCTCGCGCTCCCAGCGCTCGCCCGCCTCGGCGAGCGTCCCCGAGGCGACCCCGGGGTTCCCCGCGAGCGCCGTCGCGAGCGCGCTCCCGAGCCTCGAGGCCTCGGGCTCCCACTCCGGGTGGGCGCCGAGCCAGGCGAGGTCCCCCCGGGCGTCCGCCTTCGCCACGCCAGAGAGCGCCCCGGCCATCGCGCGGTGCAGCCGGGCCCAGGGCTGGGCCGGGTCGTTCGGGGCGATCCTCGCCCAGTCGGCGAGCGCCTCGTCGGGTTTCCCGGTCGCGAGCGCGAGGAGCGCCGCGAGGTCGAGGGCCCCGCCGAACTCCGGCGCCAGGTCGAGCGCCGCCCGGACGTTCCGGAGCGCGGTCGCCGGGTCGCGCCCGAGCCCCGCCAGCGCCCGGTCCCGGAACTCGAGCGCGAGCCGCGGGGGCCCCTTCGGGAGGTCCGCCGCCGGAGGCGTCCCGGACGGGGGGGCCTCGGCCGGCCCGGGTGCGGGGACCGGCTCCGGCCCGCCCCCGCAGGAGGCGAGGGTCCCCGCCGCGAGCAGGACGATCCGGCGCACGGCCGGCCATGATGCGGACCCGGTTTCTCGGGTCAAGGAGCGGGCGCGGGTCAAGGCGCGAGGAGCAGGGCCGCCGTGGCCGCGGCGGCGGAGAGCGCCGCCGCCGCGTGGATCCGCCGGGCCGCCGCGCGCGTGGCGGCCGCCTCCGCCGGGTCCTCGATCGGGACGGGGCCCGTGTCCGGGTCGCGCCGACCGCGCGCGGCGAGCGCCACTCACGTGCCGGCGAGCGCCTGGGCGACCCCGAGCGCGCCGATCCAGAGCGGGAGCGCGACGGCCGCCCGCGCGGCGCGAGGGGCCCCGAGCCCCACCACGGCCGCCCCGAGCCCGGCCGCGACCGCGAACGAGGCGACCCCGAACACGAGCCGCATCCGGCACCCCCGCGGGCCGATGTTCATCCCTTCGCGAGCAGCGCCCGGACCTCCGCCTCGAGCGCCGGGATGTCCACGCAGTGGAGCCCCGCCGCCCGGGCGCCCTCGTCCTGGCGGTGGGTCCGGAAGTGGAAGAGTCCCCTCGGCACGAGCATCCGCCGGCCCTCGTCCGGGGAGGCGCGCGAGGCGAGCACGAGCGCGAGAGCGGTGGCCGAGACCTCGGGTTTCCCCTCCTCGAATCGCGCCCGGCCGAACTCGAGGAATTCGGCGAGGCCCGGTCCGGTCGGCCGTCGCCCGTTCTCGCGAATCCACTTCGCGTGGGGGGACGACTTCAGCTCGGGCACGGCCTTCGCTCCGGATCGCCGCGCGGCGCGCGCCGCCTCGCGGAGCCCCGCCTCGAGCCAGGGCGGGAGGCCGCGGAGCGATCCCAGCCAGTCGTCCAGGTAGCCGAGAAACGCCGCCTCGCACCGGCTCCCGAGGTTCCGGGATGGGTTCGGCCCCGGGGCGGCGTGCGCCACGACGAGCCTCGCCTCCGGAAGGTAGATCGCCGCCGGCAGGTCCACTGCGGCCCCCTCGTGGATCGCCTTGAGTCGCGCGGTGTCCCCGAAGAGGTGGACGGTGAGGGGCCTCGACGGCGCCGGCCCTCCGGTCAGCTCGCGGGCGAGGCCCACCCCGGCGGCGAAGTCCTCGCGGATCGCCTTGGACGCCGACGGCGGGATCCCCCTCGCGGCGAGCAGGTTGAGCGACTCCCCCTCCAACCGGTCGTGGGGCTCGGGGGGCCGGGCCCACCCCTCAGGGAGCCATGTGACGCGCACCGTGCGGAGGACGGCGGCCGCGATCCGCCGCCAGAGGTCGGCGCTCTCTTCGGAGTGCGTGAACGCCACGCAGCAGGCCCAGCCCGTCCGGCGGTAGAAGTGGAGGCTCGTCGCGACCTTGTCGGCCGGCCTCCGGAGGCGCACGCACCCCGCCGAGCCGGTCTCGGCGTCGGGGAGCTTGCTCTGCTCGACGACCGTGAACCCGCCCATCTCGACCGCCGAGGAGGTCCCGTCCACGAAGTCGTCGTAGGGGAGCCCGCGGTCGGAGCCGGAGAGGCGGATGAGGCCTTCCCAGCCGGCGGCGTCGCGGTAGCGGAACTCGTGCTTGACGGACGGGTTCACCTTCTCGCGCTGGCCCCCGGTGGGGAGACGGATCTCCACCCCCAGCTCCGGGTCCACCAGCGGCTCCCCGAACTCGACGCCCTCGGGGAAGTCCTGGGGCGGCACCGGCGATGCGGCGGAGGCCGGGAGCGCGAGCGCGAGCCCGAGGCTCGTGAAGATCGCGCGCACGAGGAGGTGCTTACCCCGCCAGCGCCTTCAGCGCCGCCAGGGCCGCCTCGCGCACGGCCTGGTCGTCGTCCTTCGCGGCCTTATCGAGGAGCGCCTTCACCGAGGGACCGCCGAGCGCCCCGAGGCGCGCGGCCACCCGCCTCTCCTCCACGTCCTTCGAGGAGAACCTCTTCGTGAGGATCCGCGCGACCATCGGGGGCGGGCCCGGGCTGTCCGTGTCCGCCCACTTCACGAGCTGCCGGAATGCCGTGGCCTCCTTCTCGAGGTCGGAGGCCCGGTTCGTGGCGGCGGTGAGCTGCCCGTGCAGCTCCTCGATCGTCGCGGCGCGCTTGCCGCTCTCCTCCTTCGCGGCGGAGAGCTGCCTTGTCGCCTCCTCGCACTCCTGCTGGACCCGGGCCGTCTCGGCCCGCGCCGCCTCGGCGAGCCTCGCCGCCTCGCCCTCCGCGGCCTTCCGGGCCTCCGCGAGGGCGTCGGCCTTGGCCTTCTCGCTCTCGGACCGCGCGCGATCGAGCACCTCGGCCACGGCCTTCTCGCGGGCCGCGTCGGCATCGGCGCGCACCGCCGCCAGCGCCTTCTCGCGCTCGCCCTCGGCGGCGGCCTTCCAGCCCTCCTCGGCCTTGGCCCGTGCTTCGCCCTCGTGGGCCAGGGCCGACCGTTCGGCCGCCCGGGCCTTCATGCGTGTGGGGCTCCCGACGAGCCAGACCCCCTCGAGGGGCTGCGCCTTCGGCTTCTCCCCCTCCTTCACCGCGGCGGCCGGCGGCATCCCGAACGTCGGGAGCCGCGCCGCGAAGAGCCCCGCGGGGATCGCGCCTCCCATGAGCAGCGCCGCGACCGGGTTCGTCGTCGCGAGCGCGAGCAGCCCCGAGAGGGCCGCGACGATCACGAGGGCCGCGGCCCCGGTCCCCACGCCGACCATCCCGTGGACCTGGTGCAGCTCCTTCAGGAGCTCCTGGTTCCTGAACGCGAACGCGCCGTAGATCGCGATCGTTCCGACCGCCCCGAGGACGAACCGCACGAGCTTCGGAGACATGATCCCTCCTCCGGGTCCGCGTCCGCGGCGGCCCTCCCGCCCGGGCGCCGGCCCCGGCGGGGATTCTAGTCCCCCGCGGCCTCCGGGAGCAGGACCCCCCCCCCTCGGCCCCTACCCTCCCGCGGCTTCCTTCTTCTCGCCGGCCGCCGGCCCCCCGCCGCCCTCGACGGTCCCGCCCCGCATGATCGGGATCCTCGGGACCACGCGGCGGAGGTTGAACCAGCCCCCCACGTGGTCGGGCCGCAGGTAGGCGGCGGTCGAGTAGGCCGCGACGGCCTTGCGGTAGTCGCCGTCGCGCTCGTAGATCCGGCCGAGGTCGAGCTGCGTCTGGAAGTCGGCGCCGTACTGGAGTTGCCGGGCCGACTCGAGGGGCGGGAGCGCGCTCGGGAAGTCTTCCTCGGCGAGGTAGGTCTCGCCGAGGTCGCGGAGGTAGGTCGAGTAGGCCGCGTGCTCGGCCTCGAGGTAGTCCCGGGCCGTGAGCCGGAACCAGGCCGTGCGGCCGCCCACGTACGTAGGGGCCTCGCAGCCCGCCAGGATCCCGGCCGCCGCGACGAGCCCGAGCCAGGTCCTTCTCATCGGTTCCTCCCCCGGGGCGGCCCCCCGAGCCAGCGCCAGGACTTCAGGATGTGGTCCAGGGCGGCGGAGACGTCCTCCGACGCGGCCGGCGAGTCTACGACGAAGAGAGCGTCCCCGTCCAGCACGTAGGCCGCCCGGCCTCGCGGGCCCCCGCCGCGCGGTTCCAGGTCCAGCACGAACGCGGGGCTCCCCGCCACCTCGCGGAATGTCGGGGGACCCGCGACGTATCGGATCCGGGCGTCGTGGAGGAAGTCCTCGAGCCGCGCGTGGGGAGGGACCGGGCCCGCGCGGACGACGATCCGCCGGTTCCGCTTCCCGCGGGCCACGGCGATCCCCTGCTCGATCCCCATGTCGGGGCCGCCGATGTCCCAGTCGGGCGGGGCCGAGAGGCCGACCCCGAAGCCGGCGTGCTCGAAGCGCCCGCCGCCCGACCTCGCCAAGTCCACCCCCTTCGCGATCCGCACCGGGCCCAGTCGCGCCTCGACCACCTCGACGTCGAGGCGGGGGATCACGAACCCCACGCCGACCAGGGCGTCCTCGGGGCCCCCCTGGCCCTCGCCGAGCCCCGCCGACCCGAACCGGATGCGGGCCGCGTCGGCGAGACCGGTCGGCCGCGTGGGGTCGAGCGGGATCCACGCGCTCCCGAGCCACGCCTCCACCCACAGGTGGTAGGCGAGGTCGTCCCGGCCGTAGAGCAGCCCGCCCGCCAGCCGCGCGGGCACCCCGGCCGCCCGGAGCAGGGTCGCCGCGACGACCGCGAACTCGGCGCAGTCGCCCTCGCCCTGCCGCAGCGCCTCCGCTGCCGTCGCGAAGCCCGCGTTGAGCCGCCGGAGCTGGAGGCGCCGGCGGCAGGCCGCGAGGATCCCCCGGACCGCGGCCTCCGTGTCGGCGCCGGCGGGGACCGCCGCCGCGAGGGCCTCGCGGACCGCGGGATCGTCCACGGTCGCGAAGAAGGACCCCTTCGCCGCGAGCGGCTCCGCCGCCGGCGCGGGGATCGGGCGTGGCGGGCCGCCGCGCCTGAGCGGCACGGCCGCCACCTTCACGAGGACGGACCCGTCCTCCGCGCGGGCCGCGGTCTGGCCGGGGCCCGCGAGGTCCAGGTCCCCCCAGTCGCCCGAGCGGAGGCGGAGCCGGAAGACTGCCTCCGTCGTCCAGGCCGGACGCGGGATCGGGAGGCCCGCCGCGCGGGCGACCTCGGAGACGGACCAGCTCGCGAGCATGCCGCCCCCCTTCTCGGCGGCCCTCCCGGCCGGCACCGCCACCTCGGTCCCATCGCCGTCCTCCCGGCGCACCAGCCGTCCCCCGGCCCACCACTCGGTCGCCGCGGCCCCCTCGGGGGCGACCGGCCGGACCGTCAGGCGCGCGGCGCGCTCCGTCCTCCCGTCGAGCGGGACGTCTTCCTCGCCGAGCACGGTCGTCTCGTAGGAGACGACGTCGGCCCGGACCGAATCGAAGGCGAGGTAGCGGTAGGTCGTGCCCGTCCCGAATCCCTTGGCGATCCGGAGCCTCTCGAGGCCGCTCGGACCCAGGGTCCCGGCCGGCCAGGAGACCGTCTTCTCCTCGTCGGGCTTGCCGGCGCTCCGGATCGCCAGGTGGCAGCTCCGCTCGCGGACCTCCCCCGAGAGCGTGAAGGTCCCCCCCTCCCATTCGGCCCGCGACTCGACGCGGAGGACCTCGCCCGCGGCCGTCTCCTCGGTCGCCTCGAGGCCGACGAAGTCCTTCCACGCCCCCTGGGCGAAGAAGTGTGTCTCCCTCGAGACCTCGGTCCGGAGGCTGCCGTCCTCCCGCGCGGTCCTCGCGACCCGGACCGGCCCGCCCGGCACCTCCCCCTTCCGGTAGGAGCGCCACTCGTCGGGGATCGCGGGGGCCGGCGCCGGAGGGGCGGGCGCGGGCTCCTGCCCGAGGGCCGCCGGCACGAGTCCGAGCGCGAGCCAAGGGAAGGCGGAGACGCGCACGCGGCGGATTCTCGGGATGCGGCGGGGGGGCCGCAAGGACCGCGGCGAGTCGCGACTCCTGCCGCCTTGACCCCTCTTGCCGCATGTGCTAGAGACGCCCGCCTCTTGTCGCGTAAACCCCTCGACGCGGTCGTGATCGGCGCAGGCATGGGCGGGCTCACCTGCGCGGCGCTGCTGGCCAAGCGCGGGCACCGCGTCGCCGTCTTCGAGCAGCACGACCGGCCCGGCGGCTACTGCTCCTCGTTCACCCGCGAAGGCTACACGTTCGACGTGGGCGTGGACTCGGTCGCGGGGCTCGGGACCGCCGGGCGCATCGGCCGGATCCTCGGCCTGGCGGGGCTCCCCGACTCCGTCGAGAGGATCCGGCTCCCCGCGATCCGCGGGAACGTCTTCCCGGGAGAGAGCTTCGTGGTCCCGAGCTCCGCGGAGGAGCACCGCGAGCGCCTCGCGGCGCGGTTCCCGGCCGAGGCGGTCGGGCTCCGCAGCCTCTTCCGGGACATGGCCGAGATCGCCCGCGGCGCTGCGACGGTCGCCCCCGAGTCGCTCTGGGACGGGACCCCCGCCGTCGGGAGGTTCCCCGCGCTCGACCGCTGGCGCCACGCGACGTTCCTCGACCTCCTCTCGGCGCACGTCCGCGACCCGGTCCTCTGGGCGTGGCTCTCGGAGCGCACCCCCTACGTCGCGCTCCCGCCGAGCCGGGTCTCGGCGGTCACGATGTGCGTGCTCCTCATGAGTTACTTCCAGGGGGGCGCGTGGCGGGTGAGGGGAGGGTTCCAGCGGCTCTCGGACGCGCTCGTCGAGACGGCTCGGGCCGCCGGCGCGGTCGTCCGGCTCGAGACCGCCGTCGAGGAGATCCTCGTCGAGGACGGCGCGGTCGCCGGGGTGCGCACCTCGGACGGGAAGGCCTGGCCGAGTCGCGCCCTCGTCTCGAACGGGGACCTGGCGGGGGCCCTCTCGGGGCTCCTGCCCGCGGGCTTCGCCCCGGGCGCGGCGGCGGTCGCCACCGAGTCCCGTCCCTCGCTCTCGCTCTTCCTCCTCTACATCGGGGCGGCGGTGGACCTCTCCGGCTGCGCACTCCCCTCGAGCCTCGGGATCTTCCCGAGCACCGACCTCGAGGCGGCCTTCCATGTCCAGGAGGCGGCGACGGGCGCCGCGGAGGGGACGGGGTTCGGGCTGGAGATCCCGACCCTGCTCGACCCGCACCTCGCGCCGCCGGGGCGCCACGTGCTGATCGCGCACTACCCGGCGCCGTACGGGACCGCCGCGACCCCCGCCGAGCGCGACGGGCTCGTCGCGCGGATCCTCGACCGGATCGAGGCGACGGTCGTCCCGGGCCTGCGGAAGGGGATCGAGGTGCTGCTCACGGCCAGCCCCCGCACCCTCGAGCGGTTCACGCGGAACCGCCGCGGGTCGCCCTACGGGTTCGAGCAGTCGCCCGAGAGGTACCGCGTGGTCCGCGACCTCGCGGCGACGCTCCCGCCCGGCTTCCACGTGGCGGGCCACTGGTCCGACTTCGGCGGCGGCGTGGCCTCGGCGGTCGCCTCGGGCTACGTCCGCGCGAACGTCCTCTCCGGGGCCCCCGTGGGGCGGCGCGTCCCGGGGCCCGCCGCCGCGCTCTGAGCCGAGAGCCGTGGGCGCCCCCCTCCAGGACCGGGTCCGGAAGCTCATCGTCACGCAGCTCCGCCTGAAGCGCGCGCCCGAGACGATCGCCCCCGCGGCGCCCCTCTTCGGCCCGGACGGGCTCGGGCTCGACTCC
>JAKEIC010000060.1 GCA_022614695.1 Planctomycetales bacterium
AGCACCGCGATACCGATGCCGCCGGCGATCGGGGGCACCTCCGAGATCCGCCGGTAGATCCGGCGCCCCGGGACGCTCACCCGCGTGATCTCGTTGATGGCGGAGTCGCCCCGGGGGCCGTACCGGAGCTGGATCCTGAGCCTCGAGCGTGGCGCCCCCTCCACGACCTGGAATTCCCGGACGAACCCCTCGCGCTTCAGGACCGCCACGACCGCCTCCCGGAGCCCCGAGTGCGGCACGTCGAGGCTCGGCCGGCGCACGCGGAGCGCGTTGCGGATCCGGGTGAGCAGGTCGGCGACGGGATCGGTCATCATGCGAGTGTCACTCCCTACCAGGACGCCTTCCGGACCCCCGGGATCTTGCCCTGCCGGGAGAGGACCCGGAAGCAGATCCGGCAGATGCGGAACTTCCGATAGTAGCCCCTCGACCTCCCGCACAGCCAGCAGCGGTTGTGCTGGCGGACCCCGTACTTCGGGGTCCTCTTCGCCTTCTCGACGAGACAGGTGCGCGCCACTCGTCCTTCCTAGTTCTGCCGGAACGGGAAGCCGAGGAGCGAGAGAAGCTCCCTCGACTCGTCGGCCTTCCGGCTCGCGACCCCGATCGTCACGTCCATCCCCTGCTGGAACTCGAGCGAGTCCACCGGGACCTCCGGGAAGATGATCTGCTCCGAGATCCCGAACGTGTAGTTCCCCGCCTTGTCGAAGGACTTGGGGCTGAGACCGCGGAAGTCCCGGATGCGGGGGATTGCCACAGAGACCAGACGGTCCAGGAACTCGTACATGCGCTTCCCCCGGAGCGTCACCTTGCACCCGATCGCCATGTCGGGACGCAACTTGAAGCCGGCGATGGACTGCCTCGACTTGGTGATGACCGGGCGCTGCCCCGAGATGAGCGCCAGGTCGCGGACGGCCAGCTCGATGCGTCGCCGGTTCTCGATGGCCTTTCCCACCCCCATGTTGATGGTCACCTTCAAGAGGCGGGGCACTGCCAGGCGGTTCTGGTGGCCGAACTTCTGCATGAGCTGAGGGACGACCTCCTCGCGGTACCGGGAGAGCAGGCGCGGAGGCGGGGCCGGGGGGCCCGGGGCCTCCCCCTCGGCCTCGATCACGTAGCCGGGGCCGGCGGCCTTGCCCTCCTTCTTGCCGCCCTCCTTCTTGCCCTCCTTCGCGGCGGGCGGGGCCCCGGGGGCGGCGGGCTTCTTGGGCTCGCCCTTCCCCTCCGGCTTGGCCTCGGTCTTGCCCGGGGCCTTGCCCGAGGGCTTGCCCTCCTTCTTCTTCTCCTTCTCCTCCTTGCGTTCTTCGGCCATGTCTCCCCCGCGCCGCCTACTTCGTCGCTCCGACGGGTTGCTGGCACTTCGCGCAGACCCGGACCTTCTGGGTCCCCTCGCCGAGGTGCCGGATGCGGCGGCCGCGCCCGCACGGGCCGCAGTAGGGGAGGACGCTGGCGGCGGCGATCCACCCCTCGCGCTGCAGTCGCCCGCCCTGCGGCGCTTGCGGGGTGCGGCGCACGTGCTTCCAGACGTAGTGGAGACCCTCGACGATCACCCGGCTGCGCTCGCGGTCCACACGGATCACCCGGCCGCGCTTGCCGCGGTCGTCGCCCGCGATCACCTGCACCTCGTCGTTCATGCGGACGTGCACGGGCTACACCACCTCCGGGGCGAGGGAGATGATCTTCATGAAGCCCTTCTGCCGGAGCTCCCGTGCCACCGCCCCGAAGATGCGGGTCCCGCGCGGGTTCTCGTTATCGGCGAGGAGGACCATGGCATTGCGATCGAAGCGCACGTAGGAGCCGTCCTCCCTGCGGACGGGGCTCTTGGTGCGGACGATGACGCCGCGGACGACCGTCCCGGGCTTCACCTCCCCGCCGGGGATCGCCTTCTTGACGGTGGCCACGACCACGTCGCCCACGCGGCCGTAACGCTTGCGGGCGCCGAGGATCTGGATGCACATGGCGACCTTGGCGCCGGTGTTGTCCGCCACGTCCAGCCTCGTCGTCATCTGGATCATGGCTGGGTCCTATCCGCGGGCGCGGGCGCCCCCGTCGCCGCGGGCGCCGTCCCCGCGGCCTCGGCGGCGGCCGCCTCGCCCTCGCCGCCCGCCGCCTCGGGGGTGCGGGCGCGCGCGACGATGCGGACCAGACGCCACCGCTTGAGTCGCGAGAGGGGCCGCGTCTCCTGGATCTCGACCCAGTCGCCCTCCGCGGCTTCCCTCTTCTCGTCGTGGGCGAAGTAGCGCGTCGTCCTCTCGAGGTACTTCCCGTACTTCGGGTGCTTCACGCGCCGCGTGACGGTGACGACGACCGTCTTCACCATCTTGGCGCTGGTCACGCGGCCTCGCTCCACGCGCCGCCGGCCCCGCGGGACGCTGGGCGACGGGGTCACTTCCGGCCTCCCACGCGCCCGAGCTCGCGCTCGCGCAACACCGTGAGCACCCGCGCCAGGTCCCGGCGGGACTTCCGCGCCTCGGTCGGGTCCGCCACCTGCTCGACCTCGCGGCGGAAGCGCCCGTCGTAGAGCGCGGCGCGCAGCCGGGCCTGCTCCTCGAGGAGCTGGGCCTCGGTCTTCTCGCGGATCTCGGACGTCTTCACCAGGTCCTCCGCTTCACGAGCCGCGTGCGGACGGGGAGCTTGTGGCAGACGCGCTGGAGCGCGAGGCGCGCCATCTCCTCGGGGACGCCCCCGACCTCGCAGAGGACCGTGCCGGGCTTCACGACGGCGACGTAGTACTCGGGCTCGCCCTTGCCGGTCCCCATCCGCGTCTCGGCGGGCTTCGCCGAGATCGCCTTGTGGGGGAAGACGCGCACGTAGAGGCGCCCCTCCGTCCCGAGCGCGTAGCTCGCGGCCAGCCGCGCGGCCTCGAGCTGCTGGCCCGACACCCAGCCGCGGTCGAGAACCTGCAGGCCGAAGCTCCCGAAGGAGACTTCGGTCCCGCGGGTCGCGTTGCCGCGCACCCTACCGCGTTGGGTTTTTCGGTACTTGACCCGTTTGGGCATCAAGGGCATAGACGCCCTCCCGATCCGGGGCGAGGTCCCCGCGATAGATCCAGCACTTCACTCCGATGTTGCCATACGTCGTCGAGGCCTCCGCGAACCCGTAGTCCACGTCGGCCCGGAGCGTCTGGAGCGGGATCTTGCCCGTCCCCGCGACTTCGCTCCTCGCGATCTCGGCGCCCCCGAGGCGGCCCGAGACCCGGACCCGGCAGCCGAGGGCTCCCGAGTGCATCGCCAGGTCAATGCACTTCTTGATCGTGCGCCGGAAGGAGGCCCGTCGCTCGAGCTGCTCGGCGACCGCCTCGGCCTGGAGTTGCGCGTCCACCTCCGGGTTCTCCACCTCGAGGACCCGCGTCTCGACCTTCTTCCCGGTGAGCGACTCGAGGTCCTCCTTCAGCTTGTCCACTTTCGCGCCCTTGCGCCCGATGATGATGCCGGGCCGCGCGGCGTAGACGAAGACGGCCAGGCTCTCGAGTCCCCGCTCGATCTCGGTGCGCGAGACCCCGGCCGGGTAGTACTCCTTCTTGACGAAGCGCCGGATCTTCTCGTCCTCGAGGACGAGCAGCCCGAACTCCTTCTTCTTCGCGTACCACCGCGAGCGCCAGTTGACCGCGTTGTTCGTGAGGACGCCCGACTCCGTCCGCCGGGCGACCCCGCGGATCTTGACCCCCACCCGGAACGCCACCGGCCAGACCTTCTGTCCCACCCGCTAGTCCTCCCCCCTCTTCTTTTCCCGCGGGCCTTCCTCGGGCGGCCTCTCGCGCAGGACGACGTGGATGTGGCACCGCCGGCGCCGGATCGGGGTCGCCGACCCCCGCGCCGCCGGGCTCCAGCGGTAGATGATCCCGCCCCCGTCTATCCAGGCCCGCGCCACGAAGAGCCGGGCGAGGTCCACGTCGAGCTTCCCGTCCGTCACGGCCCTCTCGGCGTTCGCGACGGCGGACTGGATCACCTTCCGCAGGAGCGGGGCGGCTCGCTTCCCCGTGTGGCGGAGGATCACGAGGGCCTCGTCCACTCCGTGACCACGGATCAGCCCCAGGACCGGCCGGGCCTTCGTGGCGGACATCGGGGCGTGGCGGTGGAGCGCCCGGAACTCCGGGACCGGAAGATCGATCGCGAGGGAGGTCGCGGCCATGGGCTACGCCTTCCCCCCCTTCTCCTTCGCGGCCGGGGCGGCCGCCGCCGGCGCCGCCC
>JAKEIC010000061.1 GCA_022614695.1 Planctomycetales bacterium
CTCTCCTCGCCCGCGGTCGCGGCCGACCTCGTGGTCGTGGGGACGGTCGCGGGCGACCTGTTCGCGTGCGACCTCGCGACGGGGGCGATCCGGTGGCGGACCGGGCTCGGCGGCGGGGTGGAGTCGTCCCCCGTGGTGGCCGCGGGGCTCGTCCTCGTCGGGAGCCGCGCCCGGGCCGTCCACGCCGTCCGGCTCGCCGACGGATCGCCGGCCTGGCGCGGCGAGATGCCCGCCCCGGTCTTCTCGTCCCCGGCGGTGGCCGACGAGCGAGTCGTCGCGGCCTCCGTGGACGGGGTCGTGCGGACCTTCGCCCTGGCGGACGGACGCCGACTCTGGGAGGCTCGCGCGGGGGACGCCCCGCTCTACGCGACGCCCGCCGTGCTCGGGGGGACGGTCTTCCTCCTCTCCGGGACGGGGGCGCTCCTCGCGCTCGACCTCGCCGACGGGCGGAGGCTCCGCGAGGGCGGCCCGGTCGCGGGGGAATCCACCACGAGCCCCGCGGTCCGCGATGGGTTCGCCGTCGCGGTGGGCTACTCCTCGATCTCGGCCTTCGATCTCGGGCCGGACTCGGAGTCGCGCTGGACCGTCGAGGCCCCCGACGGCGTGCGCGCCTCGCCCGTCCTCGCCGGCGACGCCGTGCTCCTCGGCGCTCCGGACGGATCGGTCCGGGTCCTCGACACGGCCGACGGGGCCGTCTTCCTGCAGCACCTCACGCGGGGCCCTGTCTGGGCCTCCCCTTCGCCCCACCCCTACGGCTACGTCGTGGGCAGCGCCGACGGGTTCCTCTACGCCCTGCGCGACCCGCGGGGAGACCCGAGGCTCCTCTGGGAGCCCGAGGTGCTCGGGGTCGGGGCCCCCCCCGATCCCGAGGAGCTCGCGGCCCTCGCGGGCCGGCTCGGGACGCCGGAGGAGGGGGACGCGGCCGAGCGCCTCCTCGCAGCGGGCGCAGCGGCCGCGGAGCCGCGGGTGCGGGCGAAACTCCGAGGGACCCCCGCCGCCCGCGCCAAGGCGGAGGAGTTGAGCCGCCACCTCGAGCCGTTCCTCCAGTGGAGGCGGAATCTCCTCGACCGCCTGAGAGGCGACGGAGGCCTGCGGGTCCGGCGAGCGCTCCTCGCATCCTGCCTCTCCCACCGCGATCCCGAGGTGGCGGCGCGCGCCGAGGCGCGCTGGGTGGCGGAGCTCGCGGAGCCGCTCCCCGATCCGTCCTGGGCCGCGAAGTTCGCGCGGGACGAGCTCAAGTAGACCGGGACCGGTCCTGCAAGGCGAACCAGCAGGGCTTCCAGGCGCCCCGGGAATAACCACGGAGTCACAGAGACACGGAGAGGATCTCGTGATATCGCCAGAGAGGAGCCATCGTCTCCTCCGTGCCTCCGTGTCTCTGCGGTGAGAAGTCTCCCCGGTGGAGTCTTGCCCGAGAGGCCCCCTCCCGGACAGCTACAGATCGCGGGACCTGCCTTCCGCCTCGAGCCTCGCGATCAGGGCCTTCAGGTCCGCCGCGCGGTCGAGGGGACAGACGAGGACGGCGTCCCCGGCGGCGACGACCAGGTGGTCGCGGACGCCGAAGAGGGCGACGAGAGGCCCGTCCGAGACCGCCGTCGAGCCGGACGACTCGTGCAGGACCACGGGCCCGCGCGGGACGTTCCCCGCGGCGTCGCGGGGGAGCACCCGGCCGAGGGCGAGCCAGCTCCCGACGTCGTCCCAGGAGAAGGACGCCTCGGCGACGGCCACGTTCCCCGCCTTCTCCATGACGCCGTAGTCGAGCGAGATCTTGGGGAGCCCCTTGAAGACCTGGTCGAGCACCATCGTGAACCCGCCCCCCGAGGCCCGCGCCGCCGCGAGGCTCTCGAGGGCCGCCGCGTGGGCCGGGAGGAGGCGCGCGAACGCCTCCCGGAGCGCGCCGAGCGGGAGGACGAAGATCCCCGCGTTCCAGAGGCAGCCGTCCCGGACCATCTCCTCGGCGCGCGCCGGGTCGGGCTTCTCGACGAAGGCGGCGGCCCTGTGGATCCGGATGCCGTCGGAGGCGCCGAGCGCGTCGCCCCGCCGCAGGTAGCCGTACCCGGTCTCGGGCCGGATCGGCGGGACCCCGATCGTCGCGAGGAGCGCATGCTTCTCGGCCGCGCCCTGCGCGGCCCGGACCGTCCTCAGGAACTCCGAAGCGGGCGAGATCAGGTGGTCGGCCGGCGTGACGAGGAGCGTCCCCTCGGGGTCGCGCGCGAGGACGGCGGCGGCCCCGAGCGCGACCGCGCCGGCCGTGTCGCGCGCGACGGGCTCGACGAGGATGTTCCCGGGGGGGATCCCCGGACACTCGGCCGCGACGGAATCCCGGATCTCGACGCCGGTCGCGACGAAGGTGTCGGAGGGCGCCACGAGCCCGTGGAGCCTCCCGATCGCGGCCGCGAGGAGCGTCTCGGCGCCGAAGATCCGGAGGATCTGCTTCGGGCGGCTCCTGCGGCTGGCGGGCCAGAACCGCGTGCCGGCCCCCCCGGCGAGTACCAGAGCATAGAGGCGGGGCACGGGGGAAGGATATCACGGAGGATGCCGAGCTTGCTCCGGCGCCCGGCGCGGACTACGTTCTCGCCCGATGGGCCTCGACCGCGTCGCCGCCGTGTTCTCGAAGTGCCGCGAGGGCAATCGCGCGGCGTTCGTGCCGTTCGTCACGGCGGGAGATCCGGACCCCGGCGCCACTCCCTCGCTGATCGAGGGGCTCGCGGCCGGGGGGGCGGACCTCGTCGAGCTGGGGATTCCCTTCTCGGACCCGCTCGCCGACGGGCCCGTGCTCCAGCGCTCGCAGGCCCGGGCCCTGGCGGCGGGCACGACCGTGGACCGGGCGCTCGCCGCCGTCGCGGCGGCGCGCGCGAAGGTCGCGGCGCCGGTCCTCGCGATGGTCTCGGCGAGCCTCGTGCTCGCCCGGGGGGCTGGGAAGTTCGCCTCCGACTCGGCCGCCGCCGGGCTCGACGGCTGGATCGTCCCCGACGCCCCCCTCGAGGAGTCGGGCCCGATCCGGGACGCGGCGATCGCGGCCGGCCTCGCCTGGGTCCCGCTGGTGGCGCCGACGACGCCTCCCGAGCGCCGCCGCTCGATCGCCGAGACCGCGCGCGGGTTCCTCTACTACGTCTCCGTGGCCGGCGTGACCGGCGCCCGCGAGAGCCTCCCGGCCGAGGTCGCCGCTGCCGTCGCGGCGCTGCGGGACGTCTCGCCCGTCCCCGTCTGCGTGGGCTTCGGCGTCTCGACGCCCCCGCAGGCCGAGACGATCGCGCGCGCGGCCGACGGCGTCATCGTCGGGAGCGCCCTCGTCGCCGCGCTCGAGGAAGCCCTCGCCGACGGCCCCGCCGAGGCGGTGAGGCAGTGCCTTGCGAAGGCCCGGCTCCTCGCCGCGGCGGTGCGCCGGGCGCGCCGCTCCCCTCCCCAACCGTGAACTGTGAACCGCTTACTCGACCGGATGCCGGTCCCCGGCGATGAACGGCGGGGTGTAGACCGCCAGCGCGATCGCGGGCTCGGGGCTCGTCCGGCGGAAGGAGTGCGGTACGCCGCGCGGGATGTGGATCACCATCCCGGCCCGGACCTCCTTCATCTCGTTCCCGATCTTCATGAGCCCGCCGCCGCGCCAGAAGAAGACGGTCTCGTCCGAGTACCGGTGGACGTGCGGCGCGACCTCGGAGACGACCGTCACCACGTGGAGGGAGACGCGCGGGCCCCGCGACAGCTCGACGTTGCCGGCGGGCCGGTCCCCCGGCGGGTGGGTCGTCGCCGCGGAGTCTATCTCGATCAGCGCAGGGACCGCGGGGATCGTCTCGTCTCCGTAGTCGCCGCCGGAGCCGCAACCGGCGACGAGGCCGATCGCGAGGACGATCGTCAGCCGAGACATGCGGCGGGATCGTAGGCGGGGACGCGGGAGTGTCAAGGAGCGCGCCCGCGCCGCGAGCGGGCCTGGTCTCGGCGTCGGGGGCCGGGTCCTCCACAGCCGCCGCCTACGGACCCGTGACCTCTTCAGCGAGCGCGGCGAGCGGCGCCGCACGGTCCCCGAGGAGCCGCAGGGCCGCCCGCGCCTCCGCGAGCGCCTCGTGCCGGATCCGCTCGACCGCCTCGCGTCCGAGAGCGGCCACCGCGTCGAGGCCCCTCGCCGCGCTGCCCGCGTCACTGAGGTCGTCCGCGGCCTGGTACGCGATCCCTAGCGCCTCGCCGAATCGCGCGAGGGTCGCGACCTCGTGCGGCGGGAGCCCGCACGCCCGCGCGGCGGCCCGGGCGGTGGCGGCCGAGAGGGCGCCGGTCTTGCCGGCGAAGACGCTCCGGACGGCCGCCTCGTCGCCCGGGGCGACGCCGGCGAGGTCTCTCGCCTCGCCCGCTGCCATCCCGGCGACAGCCCGGCCCAGCTCGGGGCACGCCGCTGCCCCCCCCGCGACGAGGGTCGTCGCCGCGAGGAGCGCGGCGGCCTCGCCGTGCCGCGCGTGGGCGGACGGCCGCCCTCGCCGCGTCGCCGACCCGTCGAAGGCCGGGAGGTCGTCCAGCACCAGCGATGCCGCGTGCAGGCACTCGGCGGCGACCGCCACGGCGAGCGCCCGGCCCCAGGCCACCCCGGCGGCGTCAGCGACGAGGAGCGCGAGGGCGGCCCGCCAGCGGCGGCCCCCCGCGAGGGCGTCGGTGAGCGCCGCGCGCAGGCCGTCGGGCGCGTCGGCCGGCAGGAGCCGGGCGGGAAGCGCCGACACGGCCGCCTCCGCCTCGGCCCGCGCGGTGACAACGGCTTCCGATGCGGAAACCGCGGACGCGAGCGTCGTCAAGTCCGAGGGTCCTTCCGGGGGGAAGGTGACGGCAGTCTAGGGAATCGCCGCCGGCGTCGCCAGGGCCTCTCTCGCGCTCGTGCTCGTCCTCGTCCTCGAGCCGGACCGGCGGGATCACCCCCCGATCCTCCACGCCTTCCCGATCATCTCCCCCGGCACGGGCAGCCCGAAGAACCGGAGCGCCGTCGGCGCCACGTCCGCGATCGAGACCGGGCCCTCGGGGATCCTCGCCGAGGAGACCAGGACCCCCGGGACCTCGGAGGCCGGGGCCGAGCAGTGGTCCCCACACCAGGGGCGGTCGTTCGGCTCCACCACCGGGCCCGGGATCCCGCCGAGCGCGGTCTGCCACGAGACCCGGTAGCCGTCGCGGAACCCGACGAGGAGGTCGGGCGCCTCGTCGTAGAAGGGATCCGTCTCCCGGTAGCCCGCCTCGCGCCGGCCCACGACGCTTCCCACGATCGGCTCCCCGGTCGCCGGGTCTCGCAACGCCCGCAGCCCCTCGGCGATCCGGGCGATCTCGGCGGGGGCGTCGCCGGGAGCGACGATCCCGTCCCGCTCCCGCCCCCGGAGGTTCAGGTAGACGTGCCCGAGCCCCACCGCGTAGGCGCGGGTCCTCGGCCAGTCCACCTCGGCGAGCGTGACGGGACCCACCGCGAGCCCCGCGAGGCTCCGGGACGAGGCCGAGGCGCCCGCCCGGAGCCGGAGCCGGCCCTCGCGCAGGAGCCACGAGTTCAGGTTCACGCCGCGCCGGAACGACCGGAACCCGTGGTCGGAGACCACAAGCACCGGGGTCCCGGGCGGCGGGGACGCAACGACCTCCCCGACCCACGCGTCCACGGCGCGGTACGCGCGGCCGATCGCCTCGCGGTCCCGCCAGTGGAGGTGGCACACGCGGTCGAGCTCGGTCACGACGGCGACGGCGCAACTCCAGGGGGTCTCCGCGAGCCTCGACCGGAGCACTCGCCCCTTCCGCGCGAGGTCCCCGAGGATGTCGTCGAGGACCACGCCCGCCTCGAGGACCCCCTCCTGGCGGGCGAACGTCTCCTCGCTCCACCCGGCCGACTTCAGGTCGGGGAAGTCCGTCGCGAGGGCCCGCCCGAGCGCCGGGGGAGCCGTGAACGGGACGGGCGGATCGGCCAGGTCGGCCTGGAGAGGCGAGACGTAGACGAGGAGCCGCGGCGACGCGGAGAGGACGCGCGCGCGGAGCCGTCCCCGGACCGCCCCGAGGGGGCCGACCCGGAAGCGGACCGGGAGCCACGGGCTCCACGAGCCGGGCGGGACGTCCGCGGCCGCGCCGCCCGTTCCCCCCGCCTCGATCCGGACCGGACCCCCGCTCCCCCGGACCTCGAACCGGATCGGGACCGTGAGCCGGCGCCGCGCGGGCCCCGGCGGGGTCGCCGGGTCGGGAGGCCCCTCGAGGACGCTCTCGGCCCTCCCTCCGCGGAGCCGCACGCCGCGGAGGATCCCCCCGAACTCCGTCCCCTCCGGGCTCCCCTCGGGCCGCTCCGAGTCGTAGAGCGTGTAGGAGCCGAACGTCCCGCGCAGGTCCGGTGCGCCGAGGCCCGCGAGGGACTCGCCGGGCGGCGCCGGCTCGGGCGGGAACGAGACCGGGACCCAGTACGAGGACGCTGCGATCCCGGCGGCTCGCAGGCGGGACCAGAACGGGACTCCCGCGCGGCGGTTCGAGACCCCCGGGCGCCCGACGGCGATCGCCCCAGCGAAGACGGGCGGCGGCTCGGCGTCCACGAGCCCGGGCAGGACCGCGTAGCTCGCGGGGTCTCGCCGGACGAAGTCGTACACGCGGTGCCCGCTCGGGGGGAGGCCCGTCGCGAACGTCGCCCAGGCGACCGGCGACTCGGGGGGCTCGGTCGTGGCGAGCGGGCAGAGGGTCCCCTCGCGCGCGAGCGCCGCGAGGTTCGGCGCCTCCCCGGCCGCGATCGCCTCCCGCAGGAGCCGTGGGTCCAGCCCGTCCACGCCGAGGACGAGGAGCCGCCGGCCCGCCGCCGCGGCCCGCCCCCCGCAGCCGCGGGCGGCGAGGGCCGCCGCGGCGACCGCCCCCGCGGGGACCGCAAGGAGCTCGCGCCGGGTCCTCACGCGATCGAGGCGGCCGCCACCACGGCCTGCCCGTGGACCATCAGCGCGTACATCCCGCGCCACGAGGGATGGTTCTCCCCGGCCCGCGCCGCCGGGTCGCGCACCAGGGCCCGCGCCCAAAACGCGCCGTGAAGGACGAGGCTCGCGGAGCCCCCGACCCAGAGCGCCGGGGAGCCGGGGAGACCCGGGAGCCACGCGGCCGCGGCGAAGAGCATCCACGGCCACACGAGGAACGGCGCCACCCGGCGGGAGGCGCGCTCCGCCCCGAGCGTGACGGGCCAGGTGCGGACCCCCTCTGCCCGGTCCCCCTCCACGTCGGAGAAGTCCTTCGTGGCCGCCGCCCCGACGAGGAAGAGGAAGAAGACCCCCCCCAGGGCCCAAGGCACGGCTGTCCGGACGACGCTTCCCACCGTGGCCCAGCCCGCCACGAGGAGCAGCAGCCCTCTCGCGAGCGCGATCGAGGCGCCCGCCCGCCACGCCCAGCGCTTGAGGCGGAGCGGACGGCAGGAGTAGGCCGCGGTGGCGAGCCCCGCCGCGAGCGCGCAGAGGACGAACCCGGGCGGTCCCCCGGGGGGCGTCGCCGCGGAGGCGAGCGCGAGCCCCGCGGCCCCGGCGATCGCCGCGAGCCCCCCGGCCTGCCCCGGACCGAGAGCGCCGGAGACGAGGGGGCGGTCCGGCTTGTTCGCGGCGTCCGCCCGGCGGTCGGCGACCGCGTTCAGGGCGTTGCTCGCGGCGTTGAGGAGCGCGGCCGCGGCGGCCCCCGCGAGCACGGAGCCTGCGCGGGCCGGACCCGCCCCCGCCCCGTGCGCGGCAGCGGCGCCCGCCAGGACCCCGGTCGCCGGAGGCAGGAGCGTCCAGGGCCGGACGAGCGCGGCGAGCGCCGCAATCCGGTCAGCGCTCCGCGAGCGCGTAGAGGTACCCGTCGTCGCAGCCGAAATAGACGACCCCGTTCGAGACGGCCGGCCGGGAGTTGATGGCGACCGGCCCGGGTCTCCTCGAGTCCCGGGGGACCTCGAACCGCCACTCCTCCTCCCCGGTGAAGGCGTTCAGGCAAACCAGGCCCCCGCGCTCGGTCCCCACGAAGAGGACGTTCTGCGAGAGGACGGGGCCGACCGTGACGGGCTCCCGCACGTCGCGGCGCCACCGCTCCTCGAGCCGGCGGTCCTTCACCCGGAACGCCGCGACGAGCCCCTTGCGGGAGGCGGCGTAGAAGATCCCCTCCCGCGCCACGGGGCTCGGGGCGATCGCCTCGCCCAGGTCGGCCTCGTCGAGGAGCTTGAGCGTGGGCCCCCTCTCCCCCTCGGGGTCCGCGAAGTCCAGGAGGTAGACCTTGCCGTCCTTGCCTCCGACGACCAGGGCGTCCCCGTCCGCGGCCGGGCTCCCGGAGGTCTTCGCGCGCGCCGGCAGCTGCCCCCGCGCGACGACCTGCTCCCGGAGCCGGTGCCAGACCTGGACCCCGCCGGCCCGGTCCGCGACCACGATCAGGTTTCCGGCCGCCAGCGGGGAGGACTCGGACGGTCCGACCTCGACGCTCCGGAGGGGCCGCCCGCCGTCGCGCGAGCCTCGAGCGAGGAGGACAAGGACCCCCTGCGTTCCGCTGTATCCGGCGACGGCGATCGCGTCGCCGGCCACCACCGGGCCGCCGTAGACGGTCCCGATCCGGCCGCTGCCCGCCGGGAACGACCAGAGGAGCTCGCCCCGCGCGATCACGCTCCCCCCGGCCGCCTCCGGGCGCATCGCGAGCGCGAGCAGGAGCCCGCTCCGCGTAGCCGCGTAGAGGGTCCCTCCGTCCTCGAGGACCGGGCCGATCACCGACGTGTCAATGTCCCCCTGGATGTCGTACTGCCAGCCCGGCCGCCACGTCGCGGGGTCGTCCGGGTTCACGTCCGCCAGCCGCACACCGAGCACCTCGCCCTTGCCGTTGCGGGAGCCGACGGCGAGCCAGCCGCCTTCCACGACCGGCCCGGACTCCACCGCGCCACCCGCGGGGATCCGGAAGAGCGGGCGCTTCTCGAGGGGGATCGAGAGGACCCCCTCCCTCGCGTCGCTCGCGACGATGCGGAGCGCCCGGGGCTCGTAGCCGGTGCGCGAGATCTCGAAGTCGAGGGGGACCCCGTCCTTCTCCTCCTCGCGGGTGAGCCAGACGAGCACCGGGGTCTTGCCGAGGAGTTCGCCGCCGCGCCGCACTTCGGCCTCCGGGGGGCGCGTCTCGAGCCGGACGGGCCAGCGGGAGGCCGACTGGGCGTCGGTGCCGCGGAACTCCTCTCCCCGGAGCCGCTCGACGGCCTTGCGCGCGTCGGCGAGCTGGCCGGCCATGGCCTGCGCCTGCGCCTCCCTCCAGAGTGCGTCGGCCTCCCCGCGCTTGCGGGACCGGCGCTCGGTGCGCTCCTTGGCCTCGCGGAGGATTTCCTTGAGCTGCTCCGTCTCCCGCGGGGGGAGCCTCATGAGCTCCTCCCAGATCGACATCGCCTCGTCGTGGTGGCCGTCCGCCTCGAGCCGCAGCGCTTCTTCCCGCCGGACGTTGATCCGCGCGCGCGCCTCCCGGTCGCGCTCGGCGACGGCGCCCTGCAGCTCCGAAATCCTCGCCTTCGCCTCGGCGATCTTGGGCGCGACCTCGAGCAGCGTGAAGAGGCTCCAGGGGTGGCGCCGCTCGATCCCCTCGAGGGCCGCGAGCGCCTCCTTGGCGCGCCCCAGGGCGTTCTGGGGGTCCTTCGCCTCGGCGGCCACGCGCTCCGCCACGAGCGCCGCCTCCCACGGGATGGCCGCGTCCGAGCGCGCCCGCACCTCGAGGGAGATCGCCCCGGCCGCGGCGCCGAGGAGGGCGAGCAGGAGGAAGACGATCCCGAGCTTGCGGCGCCAGCGCACGGACGAGCGCCGCGCGGCCGCGACGGCGCCCCCGACCCCGAGCGACCGGAGCCGGCGCTGCACGTCGGCCCGGTTCGGCGCGAGCCGCAGCACCTTCCCGTAGATCTCCTCGAGGGCCTTCTGGTCCTTGCGCTTGGCGAGCACCTTGGCCATCTCGACGTATTCCTCGAGCGCCGCGTCCATGTCCTCGAGGTCGAGGTGCACGTTCACGAGCTTCTTCCGCACTTCGAGGTCCTCGGGGACGATGTGGAGCAGGAGCGCGTACATGTTGCGGAGCTTCTCGCGGTCCCCTGCATCCGAGTACCGGGAGGCGAGCGCCTCCGCCTGGCCCATCGCCTCCTCGGGCCGCCGCAGCTCCACCGTGAGCCGGAGCATGCGCTCGGCCGCGTCGAGGTCGTCGGGGGCGAGCTCGAGGCCCTGGCGGGTGGCGTCGAGGGCCTCCTCGAGTTGGCCCTCCTTCTGGAGGCTCTTCGCGGCGAGGCTCCAGTGCAGCGCCGCCTTGGCCTTCTCCCCGGCTTCCTCGTAGGCGGCGGCGAGCTTGCGCCTGAGCTCGTGGTCGTCCGGGGCCGCGAGGAGCCGCGACTCCATCTTGCTCACGGCCCCCTTGCCGTCGGCTCGCGGCGCCCCGGCCGGTCCCGCGCGGCCGCTGCCATCCGAGGCCCGGATCCGCCCCGCCAGCGCGAGCGCCGCGAGCGCGCGGAACGCGTCGAACCGGGAGATCTGCGCGGCCTCGGCGATCTCCCCCGCGGTGCGACGCCCGTCCACCAGCCCGGCCACGGCCCGGACCGCGGCGGTCGCGTCCCGGTCGGCGATCTCCCTCGGGGCGCCGGGGGACGGGGCGAAGACGGCCCGCTCCGTCGGGATCACCCGCCGCAGCTCCCGGAGCTCGGCGGCCCGGTTCCCGGCCTCGGAGACGAGCCGATGGACGTCGAACGTGAGGCGGGTCGCGCGCTGGTCGGGGTCGAAGAGCTCCGCGGGCGGCGCCCCCTCCGTGAACTCGTACGTCGCCTCCTCCCAGGTGAAGAGGTCGTAGATCTCCTCCTCGATCTGCCCCTTCACCGCCTCGTCAATGTCCTCCTCGGTGACGAGCCCCCAGTCGGTCAGGATCTTCCCGATCATCTCCCCGGTCTCCTCCTGCCGCTGGAGGATCGCCTTGAGCTGGTCGGCCGAGATCTTCCCCTGCTGGACGAGGATGTCGCCGAGGCGCATCCGCCGTTGCTTCCCCGAGGAAAGGAGCCTCACCCCGGCGCGCGCGAAGTAGATGTACTTGCGGTTCTCGCCCTGCGAGACGATCAGGGTCCCGATCGCCTTGTTCTTGGCGAGCTTCTGGAAGACGTCGTGGAGGCTCTCGGGAGAGAGGGCGCCCTTGGCTTCCACGACGACTCATTGTAATCGCTGGGCGGTCCGGGAGAGACCGGCCGCCGGGCGATTACTTCCCGAACAGCTCGTCGAGACGGGTCTTGGCGGCGCCGCCGAACTCCTGGGAGATCCCCTCCTCGGGGGGCGCGCCCGAGGCGCCGCGGACCTTGATCTTCTCGAAGAGTACGGCCAGCTTCTTGCTCACCTCGTCGGCGTAGAGGCGGACCACGCCGAGCGTGGTGCTCTCGTCGAAGATGACGGTGAGGAGCGTGCGGTCCCCGACGAGGGTGAGCTGGATGCTCTCCTTCTGCCCCTGGTGGAAGAGGACCGTGAACTGCTCCTCGCCGAGGATGCGGGCCATCTCCTTGGTCGCGGCGAAGGAACCGGCGACGAGGGCGGAGATGGTGTCCAGGTCGAAGTCCCCCGACTCGCCGCGCTTGTCCACCATGTGGCCTTCCTTGTCCACCAGGATGGCGCACTTGGCCCCGGCGAGCTTCAAGAACTCGGTCAGGTGGCGCCCGATCTTCTCCATGTCGTCGCGGTAGAAGACGAGGCGCTGCTCGCGGAGTTTCTGTTCGTCGCGCATGGCGGCTCCTTCTCGGGTTTCCCGGGAGGCCCTAGGTTCCCCCGCCGCTCCCGCCTTGCAGGAGCGCGAAGGCGAGCGTCGCGGCGGCCGCGAGGACGATGATGATGATGACAACGACCATCCCCCCGGACTTCTTCTGGGGCTGCGGCTTCCTCGGCGGCGGGGGCGCGGCGGCGGGCCTCAGGCCCGACGGCTTCGCCGTCGCGGCCGGCGCCCTCGCCGCGGGCGCGGGGGCCGGCCTCGGCGACGGCTTCGGCGGCGGCGCCGCCGGCTTCGGCGCGGGGGTCGGGGCTCGGGGGGCCGCGGGAGCGGCCCCCGACGGCCTCGCGGGCGCGGGAGCCGGCTTCGGGGCCGGCCCTGCGGCGGGCTTCGGAGAGGGGGCGGTCGGGGAGGGGGCCCCCCTCGGAGGCGTGGCCGTGGCGGTTCCCGTGCCCGCCCGGGCCGGGGCGGGGGCGGCCGTCCCCGCCGCCGAGGCGGCGGCGGGCTTCGCAGGGGCCTTCCCCTTGTCGGCCGCGACGCCGTACTCCTTGTTCAGGTTGTCGAGCACCATCTGCGCGAGCGCCTTGAGTGTCGGGAAGACCCCCTGACCCTTGACGGCCACCGCCTCGACCGTCGGGACGCCCCACTTGTTGAGGGTCTTCTCCAGCTCCTCGACGGAGAGCACGTCGGGCATGTCCCGCTTGTTGTACTGGATCACGAGCGGGATGTCCTTGATGTCCACGCCGTACTCGCGCAGGTTCTCCTCGAGGTTGCCGAGGCTCTCGAGGTTCTCGTCCATCTTCTTGCGCTGGGAATCCGCGACGAAGATCACGCCGTCGGCGCCCTGCAGCACGAGCTTGCGGGTCGAGTTGTAGTAGACCTGGCCCGGGACCGTGTAGAGCTGGAACTTCGTGTTCATCCCGGCCACCTGCCCCAGGTCGAGGGGGAGGAAGTCGAAGAAGAGCGTCCGGTCGCCCTCGGTCGCGATGGAGGTGAGCTCCCCCTTGTGGTCGTCGGGGGCGTTCTCGTAGACCTTCTCCAGGTTGGTCGTCTTCCCGCTCATGCCGGGGCCGTAGAAGACGATCTTGCAGTTGACCTCCTTGCGCGCGAAGTTGATCTGGACCATCGTCTCTCCTTGCCAGTCCCTCCCGGGACCCTCGGATCTCGCCGCGGTCTACCCCCCGATCTTGATCTCGCCCTTCGCCTTGACCTTGCGGGCCGCGGCGTCTATGTCGAGGAGGGTCGCCTCGAGGTTGATGTTCTTCTCCGTGAGGACGACGACGAAGGCGGGGCCCACGTCCACGAAGACCATCTTCCCGTGGACCGCCGTCAGGACGTAGCGGGCGAACTTCCCCTGCCCGAGCGCCTCGAGCGCGTTCTGGGTGCCGCGGATGACGGACGACGCCATCGCGGCCACGCGTTCCTCCTCGAGGTCGTGGCCGAGCCGGGAGGCGATCACGATCCCGTCCCCCGTCACCACCATGCTCCCGCGGACCCCCACCACGTCCTTGAGCTTGTCGAGGATGGGGTCGAACTGCGTCATGCCGTCGCCGCCGAGACCCCCGAGAGGGCCTGCTTCACGGCCTGCTCCAGCAGCTCGGGCCGGGTCTTCGCCTCCGCCATCACGCCCAGGATGATGCCGTCCCCGTAGGAGAGGAGCAGCTGCCCGAAGCCCCCCCTCACCTCGGCCCGCAGGAACGCCCCCACGTCCATCCGGAGCGCGGCGTTATGGGCCACGGCGTAGACCTTCTGGATCGTCGCGTCGAAGCTCTCGCGGTTCACGTGGAAGGGGACCTTGTCGGCGAGCGCCTTGCCGTCCCGGTCCACGGCGAGGGCCCCGAGGAACCCGGGCAGCTTGTCGAAACGCTCGAGCCGGCGTTTCACCGTGTCCTCGCGGGCCGCGGGCGCCGCGGGCCCCGGGCCCTCCGCCGGGGCGATCAGCTTGCCGCCCTCCTCCTCGACCTCGCGGATGTCGTTCGCGAATCTCTTCTTGTTCTCGACGTCCCGGAAGAGCCACTCGACCTCGTCCTCGGCGTCCGGGTTCACCAGCTCGCGGCACTCCTCCATGAGATTGCGGACCCGGTCGTCGGTGGGCGCGAAGGACGTGATCTTCTCGAGCCTCTCGATCGCGAGGGTGAAGGCGCCGATCCGGACGTAGATCTCGGCGAGCATCAGGAGGGCCTTGTAGTTGTGCGGGTTGATCTCGAGGGCGTGCTCCAGGTTCGTCATCGCCCTCTCGCCGTCGCTGGCGAGGAGGTCCTCCCGGAACCGCTTCTCGCGGATCTCGCCGATGATCATGTAGGAGTTCTCGGAGAGCGGGAACCGGTCCTCGAGCTCCCGGCACACGTCCACGGCCTTGTGCGTCTCGCCCATGTCCTTGTAGATGATGGCGAGCTGGCCGTAGGCGACGGGGTTGGGGTTCTTGCGGATCACCTCGTTCAGCTCCCGGATCTTCGCCTGGAGCTGGGCTTTCCGGATGTACTTGAAGGTGGCCTGGACCTTGTCGGAGAGTGGGAACTGCTTGAGCGCGTGTTCCGCAACCTCCAGCGCGCGTTCCAGGTCCCCGACCTGGAAACACCGCTCCGCGAGCGCCGAGAAGGTCTGCGGGGAGGGGCTCTCCTCCGCCGCCTTCTCGAGCCGCTGCAGCTCTTTCTTCTTCTTGAGGTTGTCGAGTAGGCCCATTCGGATCGCCCGTTCAGCCGGTGTCGTCGAGTCTACCCGGGGCGCTGGAGGGGAGCAAGGGCCCTCATTCCCGCACCACGTAGACCCGGCTGACCTTGCGTTCATCGCGGGTGACGATGAACACGTGCCCTGAGGGGGCCACGGAGAGGGCCGTCCAGACCTGCTCCTTCGCCGGGAGCTCGATCTCGGCCCGGAGCGCCCCCGTCTCGAGGTCGTAGACGTGGAGCCGGTTTCCGGCCGCCGCGTAGAGGCTGCGGCCGTGGATGGCCGCTCCCCGGAGCCCCACTCCAACTTCGATCCCGGGGCGCCGCGTGGACCAGAGGATGTTCCAGTCCTCGAGGTTCCACCCGATCAGCAGCCCCTTGTCCGAGCCTCGCGGGACGGCCACGAACAGCATGGGAGGGGACCGATCGAGGGAGAGGACCGGCGGCTCCGCGGGTTCCCCGGGGAGGGAGGCCGCGGGACGTTGCGCCCGGAATTGCGCCCCCTTCCCCGAGCCGGCCGGGGGATCCACGAGGAGGAGCCGCGACGAGGCCCCCTCCGCCGTGATCACGAGGAGCCCCCCGTCGTAGGCGAGCGGGGCCATCCGGAGAGGGGCCCCGATCCGGAAGACGAACGGCTCGGGCTTCGCGCCGGCCCGGAGGCCCTCGGCGGCGGAGAGCCCGCGCAGTTCCCCCGACTTCGTCACACCCACGACCACCCAGTCCCCGCAGAGGACCGGCGGCGTCAACTCCGCGCCGTCCGCGATCGTCTCGACCCAGGCGGCCTGTCCGTCCTCCAGGCGGATCGCGTGGAGCCGCCCGGCCGTGGTGGAAACGAACGCGAGACGACGCCCGCGGTCCACGCAGGGGGAGCCCACGGGCCTCGCGGAGCCCCCGCCCCGCGCGTCGTAGCGGGCGGGCCAGAGGGGCCGGCCCTCGCGGATGTTCCGCGCGCTCACCAGCCCGTCGCGGCTGGACACGACCAGGACGTCCCCCGCGATGGCCGGGGGGCCGGTGGGGTTGTCGGCAAGGCCGCCCGCCCCGAGGCGGGTCGCCTCACCCAGGGGCTGGACCCCACGGTCGGTCGTCTCGAGCGGCTGGACCCGGCACTCCTCGGTAAGCGCGAGGGGGCCCTGGTCCGTGACGGCGATCGGGTGCTCGAGCGAGTTCGGCGCCGCGGTCGCCCAGAAGAGCGGGTAGAGCCGGAGGCGGAGCTTGAGGGTGACCCTCGCCTCGGCCTCCCGGTCCACCTTGACCGTCCTCTCCGCGGGCTCGTAGCCCAGGCGCTCGGCGCGGATCGCCAGCAGGTCGCCGAATCCCCGCCGGAGGAGGTGCGGGGTCGCGGCGGGCTTCCCGTCCTCCCCGAGCGCGGGGCGGCCGTCCAAGGTGAGCTGGGCCCCCTGCGGCTCGGTCTCGACCAGCACGGGAAACCGGACCGTCCGGCGGAGGGAGGGCGCGCGATCCTGGAACGGGGCGTCGTTCCAGAGACGCTTGAGTGCCCCCCAAGCCTCGACGAGCCGGCCCTCCTTGACGGCGCTCTCGCCCCGCTCGAGGTCGGCCCGGCGGTCCTGGAGGTAGTTCCGGATCTCGAGCAACGCCGCCGCGATCGCCTTTGCGACCTCCGCGGCCGCGGGGTTCCCCTCGCATCCCGCGCGCGCCTCCTCGAGGGCCCGCTCGTGGGCGCCGTCGTCCCAGGGGAACCGCTCCATCCGCCCCCGGATCTCGTCGAGCTGGTCCCGCGCCCCCTTCGCGAGGCGCGCGCACTGCGCCTGCCAGGCGGACTTCCGCTCCTCGCGCGTCTTGTCGAGGGTCTCCGCCCGGGCCCGCCAGCCTCCGGCGTGCGTGGTGAGCGAGTAGCGGTCGGCGAGCGCCCGATAGGCCGCGGCCGCCTCGCGGAAGGCCGCCTCGATCTGGGGGTAGGGGGCGCTCTCGGGAAAGCCCTCGGCCGTCCGGGCGAGCTCCGTCGCCTTGGCGAGGTCGGCCGCCGAGTCCCCCGGCACCTTCACGAAGTTCCAGAAGCCGAAGGCCCCCCCCACGACGAGCACCGCGAGGACGAGCGTCCCGGCGAGGAGACGTCCGGGCCGGCGCGGGGGCGGCGGCGGGGCCGCGGCCGCGACCTGCTGCTTCTGGAGGAGCCCGAGCTTCTTCCGGATGTCCTCGCGGGCGGGGTTGACCTTCAGGACCTTCTCGTAGACCTCGCCCAGCTCGTCGAACTTGCGGTTCGCGACGAGGAGGGCGGCCATGCGCTCGAGCTCCTCGACCGCCTCGGCCTTCTCGTTCGCCTCGAGGTGGATGTTCACGAGAGTCTTGCGCAGCTCGAGGTTGCTCGGCGTCAGGTCCACGAGCTTCTTGAGCACGTCCTTCGCCTTGTCCACCTGGCCCGCGTAGGAGAAGGCCATCGCCAGGGCCTTCCCGTTCTTGAACAGCGAGTACTCGATGGACCGGATGACGTCGCTCCGGTCCGGGTCGAGGTGCTCGCGGTTCTCGAGGTAGACCGAGATCAGCTTCTCCTTGTTCTCGAGGTCGAGGGGGTTGAGGTCTATCACCTTCTGCCAGAAGTTGATGGCCCCCTCGACGTCGTGCGCCTCGGCGCGGAGGTCCGCCAGGGCCTTGAACTGCTCGCTCGCCTCCTTCTTCTTGCCGAGGGCGACGAGGGAGTCGGCCATGCGCTGCCGGACCTCGGCCATGTCCGAGGTCTTCCGGAGCTTCCCCGCCAGCGCGCGCTCGAAGAACTTGAGCGCCGCGGGATGGTCGCCGGCTTCGCGCCGGGCGTCCCCCCGCTCGAGGAGGTGCTCGATCGGGGCGCGCTTCACCCGCCCCTCCTCGACGAGCCGCGCCAGGAACTTGCAGACCTCGAACTTCGGCACGTGGGTGGTGTCAATCACCTCGTCCACGTTGCGCTCCCCGTCGAGCGCCTCGAGGACGAGCCGTTCCTGGGGGCTCCACTCCCCCTCGAGCGAGCGGGGCGAGTCGAGGACGAAGATCTCCTTCGTCGAGGCGATCTGCTGCTCGATCGCATCCCATTCGTCTATCCGGCGCGCCGCCTCCATGATCAGAGAGTTCACGTTGAAGGTGAGGCGGGTGACCGGCTGGTCGGCCTCCGCGAAGAAGTTCTCCGGGGCGGCCCCCTCGTTGAACTCGAAGTTCGCGTTGGTCCAGGAGAAGAGGTCGTAGATCTCCTCCTCGATCTGGATCCGGACCGCGTTCTCGATGTCCTTCGGGGTGACGAGTCCGAGCTCCGTGAGGGTCTCGCCGATGAGCCCTCCCGTCTCCTTCTGCCGGGTGAGCGCGCTCCGGAGGTCGTCGGGGCTGATCTTGCCGAGGCCGACGAGCATGTCGCCGAGCCGGCCCATCTTCTTCTCCCCCGAGGTGAGGAGCGAGACGCCGTCCCTGGTGAAGTGGATGTACTTCACCTGGTCGGACCCGCGGACCACGAGGGTCCCCTCCTGCCCGGTCATCGAGAGAGTCTGGAAGATGTCGGCCAGGCTGATGCTGTCGAGGTCGCCCTTGAGGCCCAACGCGATCTCCTCTCGCGATAATCCGGGATGACGCGCTCGAAACCGTCAGTACACCAAAGGCCTACGACGCGCGCAAGCTGAACGACGGGGCGGGGAGCATCCGAGCCCACGGAGGCGCCGACCGACGGGACCCAGGGTGAGCGACCTCTCGCGGGGGCTCCATCGGGTGCCGCGCCCACGCGACCGGGAGCGAGC
Organism: Planctomycetales bacterium; assembly: GCA_022614695.1. Taxonomy (GTDB): domain Bacteria; phylum Planctomycetota; class JAKEIC01; order JAKEIC01; family JAKEIC01; genus JAKEIC01. Next base: position 18,035 of record JAKEIC010000061.1, read on the forward strand.
CCCGGGTCCCCGAGGGAGGCGCCGATGGGTGCCGGTCGGGCTCGCTCGCCCCGCCGGGGGCTACCGCTCGGCGGCCGCCTCGCCCATGAGGTCGCCCCAGGCCCGGGAGATCTCCGCGCGGGCCGCGCGGTAGGCCTCGAGGTTCCCCCGCTCGCGGGGCGAGAGGTCCGGGCGGCCCGGGGGAAGTTCGGGCTCCGTCTCGGGCTCGGGGGCGAGGTCGGGACGGCCGTGCGCCGCCAGGGTCTCGCCGGCGCGCGTGCGCGCCTGGGCCCGCCCCTCGGCCTCCGCGTCCCAGCGGGTGAGCTCGCGGTCCAGGCGGCGCGCGAGCCCCAGCTCCGCCGCGACGGCGAGGGCCCGGGCGGGCACCGTCCCGAGGCGGTCGCACGCGGGGCGGACGATCCGGGGGTTCCGGGCGGCCAGCGTCACGAACTCGAGGATCCCCTGCCCCCGGGGAACCTCCGCGCGCAGCGACTCGCGGTCGGCGGCGAGCTCCCCGCACAGGCGGTCGAAGAGCGCGAGGTCCTCGGGCCCGAGCGTCCGCGGCGGGACCTGGAGCGGGCCCTCCTCCGTGAGGGCGCCGCGCCACGCGACGACGGCCCCGACCGAGGCGGCGGCGACCAGGACGAGGAGCCAGACCCAGCGGGGCACGGACCCCAGGTTAGTTCCGGGGCTGCACCTTCGTCCAGACCACCTCGCCCGCGCTGAGCGTGCTGCCGCCCTCGGTGATGACCTTGTCGAGGTGGGCCGTCACGCGGACGGTGTTCTGGTCGGTCGGGATCTCGAGGCCCGACGGGTTGTTCGTCGCGTCGTAGGGGCAGTTGAGCGCCGTGTCGAAGGCGATGTCGGTCACCCGCGCGGCGATCGTCGTGGGGCTCCTCCCCGTCACCTGCACGGTCTTCACGTAGGCCGGCGACGAGGCGACCGAGCCGTACTGGTTGTTGACGGCGACGACGAGGTCCCCGGTCTTGCGGTCAATCGAGATCGAGAAGTCTATGGCGCGGCCGCTCGGCCCGGTGCCCTTCTTCGAGTACACGATGAACGAGGGCCCGTTCGTCGTCGGCTGGACGATGTCCAGAGTCTCGTCGGAGGCGTCCGCCCCCGTGATGCCGGTGATGAAATCATAGCAGCCGTCGTCCGTGCGGCCGTCCGCGTCCGCGTCGAGGAGGTCGAGGAGCGTCGGTTTCCCGGCCGGCTTGTTGGTGTTGAAGGCGCCGAAGGAGGGCCCCGTCCCGGAGGTCGTCGTGGTCGTGACGCCCGGCGAGGCGACCGCGATCAGGGCGTCGAGGGTCGCGTTGTCCCCCCGGACGAGGTCGTCAATGTAGAACACGTATCGGCGCAGCTCCATCACGTTCGCTCCGGTCGCGTAGGTGGCGTAGAAGACGAGCCCCTGCCAGTCGGGTGACACGTCGGCCCCGTCAATCGAGACGAACTGCCCGCGGGAGTTGCGGGCCGTGGCGAACAGGATGGCCCCGACGTGGGCCTGGGCGAGCGTGTTGCTCGGGACGGAGTGCTTCTCGGCGCACGGGGCCCCGGCGGGCCCGAGCCCGAGCCACATCCTCCCCATCACCGTGGGGACGACCCCGCCGAAGCCGGACGTGAGGCTGGTGCCCGTGAAACTCCCCGTCTGGAGCCGCACGAGCCGCGCGAGCCGCACACTCGGGTTGATCTCGTTCCCGCCCGAGGGGGTCCCGTTCCAGACGAAGGGGCAGTACTGGTCGGTGCAGCTGACCACGTCGGGCTCGGTCGCCCCCGTCGCGGACGAGGTGGACGGGAGCTGGATGTAGTTCCGCACCTCGCCCGAGCCGCTCACCTTGCTCTTGTAGCCCGCGACCATCAGGGCGATCGAGGACTCGCGGATCTCGCGGGTCACCTCGTCGAGGACCTTCCGCCCGCGCTCGCCGATGTCGGTCCGGACGGCCGTCTCGCGGATCCCGCGCTGCGCCTGCGTGAGGACCCCGAGGGCCGCGAGCGAGAGGATCGCGAACAGGATCCCCACGATCATCACCTCGATCAGCGTGAAGCCGCGGTTCCGCATGGCTACCTCCGCTTGGCGAGCAGCGTGCTCACCTGCATCTCCCGGGACCCGGACCCCGAACGCCAGTTCACGCGGACGGTGACCGGGACGAGGACGTAGTCGGCGTTGCCGTCCGTGTCGTTGTCCGTCGTCGTGTCGGTGCGGTTGTTCGGGTTGTTGTCCCCGTTCAGGTCGAGGGCGTTCCCGGTCCCGTCGAGTCCCACCCGCCGGGAGGCGGGCGTGTTCTCGGTCTCGTTGGTGAAGAAGACGATCCGACCCACGATCCCGTCCGAGTCGGGGTCGCCCTCGTTCGGCTCCGCGACCGCGTTCCCGTTCAAGTCGTTCCAGGCCGCGGCCGGGTTCAAGCCCGTCACCTGGAAGGAGTCCCAGGGGAGCCCGGTCGCCGGGTTGTTCCCGGCCTGGCGGTAGTGCGCGACGAGAGGCAGCGCGCCCCCCGGGTTCGTCAGGTCGCAATAGAAGGGGTAGTTCCGGAGCTCCTCCGTCTTGTCCTTGATGGCGTTCATCGCGAGGGTCGTCTCGCGGTTGGTCTGCTGGAGCCGCGTGGCAGCCGTGAGCGTGGAGAGGAGGCCCACGACGGCGATGGCGAGCAGCGCCGCGCCGACCATCACCTCGATCAGGGTGAACCCCGAGGACCCCGAGGCTCGACGGTTCCCGATCTTCGTCACGTCCGACCTCCCGCGTCCGTCACTCGTTCCCAGCGGACGCTCAGGCGCGCCATGTTATCCTCGTGCGCCGCGCGCCGCCAGGAGTCGCCAGAGCAACGGGCGTGCCCGGGATGTCTCGGGCATCCCGAGGTGTCCCGGACGCAAGGTGTAACGTCTCGATGCGGGGGCGGTCGGAACCGCTTCGGGCCGTTACGGGCCGGGATCCTCCTTCTTCGGGACCTGGATCCCGTACTCGCCGATCTTGCGATCGAGCGTGGGACGCGAGATGTCGAGGAGCCGGCTCGCGTGGGCCTTGTTCCCCCGGGTCGCGCGGAGCACGGCCTCGATGTGACGCTTCTCCATCTCGCGGAGGGTCAGGACCTCGCCGAGCGGCGCGACGTCGGCCATCGGGGCCGGCCCCGCGGAGGCCGGCGACGCGGGCAGCGGGCGCCCGTCCCCGAAGAGGCCGAGGAAGCGGCTGTCGGCCACGATGCGCTCCTCGGCGAAGGCGAGGACCGCCGCCGAGAGGACGCTCTTCAGCTCGCGGACGTTCCCGGGCCAGGGGTAGGCCCGGAGACTCCCGAGGGCGTCCGGGGCGAGGGTCTTGGCGGGCCGTCCGAACTTCCGGGCGGCCTCGGCGAGGAAGTGGGAGGCCAGATCCTCGAGGTCCTCGGGCCGCTCGCGCAGCGGCGGGACACGCAGGAGGACCCCCCGCAACCTGTAGTAGAGGTCCTGCCGGAATCGCCCCGCCGCGATCGCCGCCGAGAGGTCCTGGTTCGTCGCGCAGAGAAGACGCACGTCGGCCGCGAGCGTGCGCTCTCCTCCGACCCGCTCGAATTGGCCGTACTCGACGACCCGGAGGATCTTCGCCTGGGCGGGGGGAGCGAGGTCCCCGATTTCGTCGAGGAAGAGGGTCCCCCCGTCGGCCATCTCGAACTTCCCGCGACGCTCCCGGTCGGCGCTCGTGAAGGCCCCCCGCTCGTGGCCGAACAGCTCCGACTCGAGCAGCGTCTCGGGGATGGCCGAGCAGTTCACCGAGACGAAGGACTTCCCCGCCCGGGCGCTCGCGGTGTGGATCGCCTGGGCGATCAGGTTCTTGCCGGTCCCGTTCTCGCCCAGGATCAGGACGGGGATGTCGTGCGGTGCCGACTCCCTCGCGAGGCGGAGGCACTCGAGCATGCCCCGGTTCCGGGTCCGGAGGGTCTCGAACGTGACCGCCTGGGACCGGTACTGGTCGCTGATGGTGAGGGGGTCGGGATCGTCCATCCGGGAGGATTATAGGGCTCGCCTTGCGGCGCGGCTTCCGAGGCTGCTATCCTCCCGCCCCCGCGTCGCCATGTTCCCCTCGTGCGACCTCTGCCGCGCCGAGATCCTCCCGGGCCGCGACATCCGCTACGAGGTCTCGATCCGGGTCCGCGCCCACTGCGACCCGGGGCCGCCCCCCGGGCCGGGGACCGAGTTCGCGGAGCCGGCCAGCCCGGAGGAGATCCAGGGCGCCCTCGACCTCATCGGGTCGCTCGATGTCGGGGAGATCCTCGAGCGGCTCCAGAGGACACTCCGGGTGAGCCTCTGCGCCGCCTGCCACGGGGCCTACCTGCAGGCCCCGCACTCCGGCAGCCGCGCCCGGCCGGCGGCGAGGCTCGACTAGATTCGCCCGGGCTTCCCGCCCGGCGGGAGCGGCGTGCCGCCCGGGGGGGTGTCCTCGCCCGGGAGCGGCGGGGGTGTCTCGGGAGAGAAGCCGAGCCCGCCGTAGATCGTCGCGGCCTGGAACACGTCCGCGGGACACTTCACGAGGGTGACCTCGCTCCCGGACTCGTTGAACTCGACCAGGTCCACGCTCCGGACCATGAGCATGATGCCGAGCCCGCCCGGGCGGCCGGCCTCGTAGCGGGCCCGCGCCACCCGGACGGCGTCCCCCGATCGCCCGACCGATAGGGCGTGGCGGAAGTCGAATCCCGTCCCTTCGTCGCGGACGCGGGCGACCACCCGGTTCTCCGACCGCTGGAGCCGGAGCGCGATGCGCTTGCCCTCGTCGCCCTGGTTCCCGTGGCGATGGGCGTTCGTGAGGGCTTCGAGGAGGGAGAGGTGGAGGTGCTGCGCGTCGCGCTCGGCGAGGCACGAAGCGCGCAGGAGCCGTCGGAGGGCGTCCCCCACCCTCTCGACGGCCTCGAGCCGGGACGGCATCCACAACTCGACATCGCGCGCGCTCTCCCAGGAGCCGGCGGGGAGCGGTCCCGACTCGGGGAGCTCGACCGTGCGCTCCGGGTCGGTCGCGAGCGTCTCGTGGGTGAAGACGAAGAGCGAGTTCCCGACCGTCACCAGGTCGCCCTCGACGAGGGCGGCCCGGGCGGTCTTGCGGTGGTTCACCATGATCCCGTTGGCGCTCCCGAGGTCGGCCACCACGTACCGGTCCCCCTCGCGGATCACCACGGCGTGCTCGCGCGAGACCAGGGGGTCGGCGAGGAGCACGTCGGCGTTGCGGCTCCGGCCGACGAGGGTCCTCTCCTTGAGCTCGTGGGACTCGACGACCTTGTTCGCGACAACAAGCTTGAGAGCGGCCACGGGCACCCGGCGCTCATCCTACCGGGGACGGCACCGCGCACAACCGGACCCTATACTCCGCGGGATCGCCGTGGGATCCCCGGCCCGCCTCGCCGCGCTCGCGCTCCTCGCGCTCGGCGCCTCGGCCGCCCCGGCCCGCGGGGACGGGGAGAAAGCCGCCGGGCCGCCGCGGGTCGCGGTCATGGGCTCCCCGGGTCCGGCCCTCTTCACGCCGGGATCGCCGATCCCCGTCGCGGTCGAGGTGCGGGACCCGCCGGCGGGCGCCCGGGTCGTCCTCGCGGTCCCGCGCGGGATGACCGGGCGCCGGACGCGCGCGATCCTCGAGGCCCCTCTCCCCGATGCGGCCGCCGGAGGCCCCGGGTCCGTCTCCCGGGTGGACGCGGTCGTGGCGATCCCGGAGGGCACGCGGGAGATCGAGGCGCGCGTCGAGGCCCCCGGCCGGCCGGCCGTCTCGGTCCGGGTCTCCCTCGCCCCCCTCGACCCGAGGCAGAGGCTCGTCCTGGTCACGCCCGCCGGCGGGGGAGCCGCGGCCGCCCTGCGCTCGGTCCGGGTCCCGGGGCACGGCGAGGGCTCGACGATCCCCGCGCTCGAGGTCGCCGAGTTCGAGCCCCGGTGGCTCCCCCGGTGCGCGGCGGGGTTCGCCTCGGCCTCGGCCGTGGTCTTCGCGGGAGACCCCGGTCCGCTTCCCGCCGAGACGGTCGCGGCTCTCCGGGACTACGTGACGGCCGGCGGGACCCTGGTCGCGGCGGCCGGCGCGGACTCCCCGGCGCTCTGGAAGTGCGGTCTCGGCCCCCTTCTCCCGGCCGACGCGGCCGGGGTCGGTCCGCTCGCGGCCGCGGCCCTCGCGCGCCGGTTCGGCGGGGACCCGACGGACGCGCGGGACCTCCTCGCGGCCCGTTTCGTCCCCGGCGCGGGAGCGCGGGTCGAGGCCTCGGCCGGGGGGCTCCCGATCGTGGTCGTCCGGCGGCTCGGCCGCGGGTCGGTCGTCGCGTGCGCGGTGAGGCCCGGGGAGGCGGGGATCCCGCCCGGCATCCTCGATCACCTCGGCCTGCTCGGAACGGGGACGCTCCTCGGCGCGCGGCCCGTCCTTGAGCCGTGGCGCGCGGCCCTTCCGCTCGACGCCGCGGCGTACGAGGCGGAACCCCCGCCGCAGGAAGCCTCCTGGACGGAGCTGGCCAACGCCGAGTATCTCACCCGCGTCGGGACGATCCCCGAATCGCCCGGCCTGCCCCGCCCCCGGCGCGATGAGCCGTCGGAGCGGGACGACCTCGAGGACTCCTTTCTCGAGGGCGTGCTCTCGGGGATCGCCGCCCCGAGCCCGCCGGTCGCGACCGTGGCGATCGGCTCGGGGGTCTACGTCACGCTCCTCGCCGTCCTGCTCGTCTGGACACGCCGTGCGGGACGGACCGGCGCCGGATACGCGCTCGTCGGGGTCCCCTCGCTCCTCGGCGTCGGCGCGGTGGCGGCGCTCGCGGGGTCCCTGCACAGTCCGGCGTCCGCCTGCGCCGTCGCGGGCGTGATCGAGGCGGGGGCGGGCTCTGCCGTCGGCGAGGCGACCCTCGTGGTCGGGTTCTACTCGCCCGTCGCGGCCGAGATCGAGTTCGCGCTTCCCCCGGGGACCCAGTGGCTCGGGGACCGCGGGGCGCCGGCGGTCGGCCTGCCCGGGGCCGACGGCGCGGTCCGGCGGGCGACGACGCGGGCCGAGGCGCGCTCGGCCGCGGCCCTCCTCGCGCGCGGGTTCGTCTCGCTCGGGGACGGGATCTCCTGCGAGTGGCGGGACGACAGCGTGCTCGTGCGGAACGGGACGCCGTGGAGGCTGCGCGACGCGGTCGTCGTGCGCGGGCCCGACGTGGCGGAGCTGGGGGAGATCCCGCCGGGGCGTGGGGCCCGCGCCCTCACCGCGCCCGGCCGGCCCGCGTCGTTCCGGTTCCCGGCGGACCCGCCGCCGGTCTTCGTGCGCGCCTGGCCCGGGACGTCCGCCGGCAGGGACGTCTGGCACTCGCGGCTGGCGGCGGCCGCCCTCGGCGGGCCGCCGCTCCTCCTCGCGAGGGCCGACGCGCCGGACCTGGTCCCGGCCGTCTCGGGCGCGGCGTTCCCCGGCCGGGCCCGGGTGGTCCTGGCGGCCTGGCTCTCGCCCCGGCCCCGCGCCGGCTGGACGGCCGCTCCGTTCCCGGCCGCGGCCGGGACCGTCGGCCCGCCGTCGGCCGCGGAGGCCGTCCCGGTGGGGCTCTCGGGCCTCGTGGCGCTCCAGGCCCCCGAGGACGCCCCGGAGGCCGGGGACTCGGGCCTCCGTCTCGTCACCATCTCCCCGGGTGTGGTCCTGAACGTGCCGAGGGCGGGCGCGTCCCTCTGGGACGCCTGGGAGCGGCGCTGGCGGGACCTCCCGGAACCCACCGAGGTCTGGCGCGGCGAGGCGACGATCGGGGCGAGGGACGCGGCGGGCGACCTCCCCGGCCCGGCCGCCCGCTACGCTCTCCCGGGCGGCGTCTTCCTCCTCGCGACTCCGTGGAGGGGGAAGGCGGTGCCGGCGATGCCCCCCCTGCCGCCGGTCGGATTCCGGGTCCTCGAGGCGGCCCTCGTAACCAACGGCCCGGAGCCGCGCCGCCGATGATCCGCCTGGAGGAGGTCACGAAGCGCTTCGGCCGGGTGAAGGCCCTCGACTCGGTCTCCCTCGAGGCGGGCCCCGGGGACGCGCTCGGGCTCGTCGGCCCGAACGGCGCGGGGAAGACGACCCTCGTCCGGATCCTCGCGACGCTCACGGCCCCGAACTCCGGGAAGGCCTTCGTCGCCGGCCACGACGTCCGGCGCGAGGCGGGCGAGGCGCGGCAGAGCCTCGGGTTCCTCCCGGAGACCTTCGGCGTCTACGAGGGGGTCTCGGTGCGGGACTACCTCGACGCCTTCGCCGCCGCGTACGGGGTGGAGGGCGAGAAGCGGGAGACGGTCGTCGCCGACCTCCTCGCCCTCACCGACCTCGCGGAGGCCGCCGACCAGGACGCGGCGACCCTCTCGCGCGGGGGCCGCCAGAGGCTCGGGCTCGCCCGCGCGCTGGTCCACGACCCGCCGGTGCTCCTCCTCGACGAGCCGACGGCGGGCCTCGACCCGCGGGCGCGCGTGGAGTTCTGCGCGCTGCTCCGGGAGCTGACGAAGCTCGGGAAGACCCTGCTCGTCTCGAGCCACCTGCTCGAGGACCTGCGCGAGACCTGCACGCACCTCGCGGTGCTGCACCAGGGCCGGATCGTCGCCTCGGGCACGCGGGACAAGGTCCTCGGGATCGTCGCGGGGCGGACCCCGGTCGAGGCGACGTTCCTCGGGGACGGGGGGGACGGCGGGGACGGCGCGGCGCTGGCGGCCGAGAAGCTCCTCCTCGCGATCCCCTCGGTGCGCCGCCTCGAGCGCGGGGACGGCCGCCTCTCGTTCGAGGTGGAGGGCGGTCCCGAGGAGGTCGCCCGAGTCCACAAGGCCCTGGTGGGGGCGGTGCCGGTGGTCCTCTTCGGGGAGAAGAAGCCGGACCTGCTCGACGTGGTGCTCCGACTGACGGCGCCCTAGCGCCGCTTCCCCGACCGCGCAGGCTTCCTCGACCCGCCCTTCTTCGCCTTGGCCTTCCCCTTGGGTCCGGCCTTCCCGGCGCCCTTCCGCGCGGGCTTCTTCCCCGCCTTCGCCTTCCCGCGCGCGGCGACGCGGACCTCGACGGCCGGCGCGCCGTTCCCGCCCGCCTTCGCCGCGGCCGGCGCCGCGACCTTCGGGCGGAGCGTCCCCGACTCGATCTCGGCCCGGATCGCCTTCGTCCCCTCGACCATGGCCGCGAGCTTCGCCCGCGACTCCTCGGTCGTGCGGGTCTTGAGCCCGCAGTCCGGGTTCACGTAGACGGCCGCGAGCGGGAAGACCTCGAGCGCGCGGCGGAGCCTCTCCTTCACCTGGTCGGCGGTCTCGACCTCGTGCGTGTGTACGTCGAGCACCCCGAACCCGATCTCCTTCGTGAAGGGGTTCCGCCGGAAGCGCTCGAGCATGTCGAGGCCCGAGTTCGAGAGCTCCAGGTCGAACTGGTGGGCCGGGATCTCGAGCATCCTCGGGTAGATCGCGTCGAAGTCCCCGTAGCAGATGTGCGTGAGGATGTGGGAGCGGATGCCGTCCACGGTGGCGGCGAAGCTCTCGATCGCGAGCCCGATCTCGTCGGGCCGCACCGAGACGGCGGGCTCGTCTATCTGGATGTACTGCGCGCCGGCCTTCTCGAGGTCGGCGACCTCCTCGTGGATCGCCTCGGCCATCGCGAGGGCCACGTCGCGGCGCGAGCCGTAGTGCTCGTCGAAGCACCAGTCCATCATCGTGTAGGGGCCGGTGAGGATCGCCTTCATCGGGCGGTCGGTGAGGTCGCGCGCGTAGCGGAACCAGTCGAGGGTGATCGGCGAGCGGCGGCGGACCGGGCCGACGACGATGGGCTTCCGGTAGTAGCGGTTCCCGTAGGAGCGGACGAGCCCCGAGATCTTGAAGCCGTCCATGTTCTCGGCGAAGTAGGTCGCCATGTCGCCCCGGTACATCTCGCCGTCCACGAGGATGTCGAGGCCGAGCTCCTCCTGCATCCGGACGCAGTCCTGCGTGGCCCTGCGCTCGACGTCGCGGAGGGCGTCCTGGCCTGCCCGGCCGTGGGAGGCCTTGGCGCGCGCCTCCTTCACCTCGTCGGGCTTCGGGAACGAGCCGATCGTGCTGGTCGGCAGGATCACCGGATCACCTCCGCCGCCCTCTTCGCCGCCTCGGCGGCGCAGGCGACCTTGGCCCGCGCGACGTCGCGCGGGAGGAACTCGAGCCCCGCGTTCGGCGCGAGGAAGACGTCGCGCCCGCGGAGCGCCGCGGCCCAGGGCCGGAGCCGCTCGGCGACCGACTTCGGCTCCTCGAGCTTCGTGTTCCGGCCGTCGAGGACGCCCAGCGTGAGGGATAGGCCGTCCGGGAGCCGGGGAGCCTTGCCGAGCGGGCCCTTCCCGGCGACGTCCACGGCGAGCCCGTCGGCCCCGAGCCCGGCCCAGGCCTCGAGCCGGCCGTCCGCGGGACCGAAGTAGGTCGCGAGGAGCAGGCGGGCCTTCCCAGTGAGCCCGCCCGAGAGCCCGCCGCGGACCTCGGAGAGGCACTGGGCGACGAGGGGCGCGAGCCCGGGCTTCCGCGCGAGGACGGGCTCGTCGAGCTGGATCCAGGTGGCGCCGGCGAGCGCGAGCGCCGCGACCTCGTCGCGGAGAGCCCTCGCGAAGTCGCCGGCGAGGGCCTCGACCGAGGCGTAGGGGCCGGCCGCCGAGAGCGTCGCGAGCGTCGCGGGGCCGGGGAGGACGGCCTTGACCGGCTTCTGGGCCTTGCCGGCCGCGAACTGGAAGTCGCGGATCGTGACGGGCCCCTTCCACTTCACGGGCCCCCGGGCAGCGGGCTGCCGGTAGTAGGTGTTCGTGTCGAAGTAGCGGAGGAGCCCCGTGACCTCGATCCCCTCGAGCCCGCGCGCGAAGTGGGTGACCGGGTCGGCCCACCGGACCTGGCCGTCGGTGACGAGGTCGAGCCCGGCCGCCTCCTGCTCCGCGATCACCTCGGCGGTCACCTCGTCCTCGGCGGCGCGGAGGTCGTCCGCGGTCGCCTTCCCCGAGTCCACCGCGGCGATCGTGCGCCGGAGCTTCTGCTGCGGGTGCGCGTCCCCGATGCGCGGGTAGTTGTTCAGGTTCGCGGACGAGATCCCCAAGGTCCCTCCTCGCCCTTCCCGCCGCGGCCGGCCGGAAGGGCGCGAGAGCATACGGGCGGGTCCGGCCAGGGGCAAGCCGCATCCGGCTTCCGCTGCGCGCGCCTTGACACTCCCCACGCGCCTCGTATCCTCTCCCGCCGTCCGGGATCATCGGGAACGGTGACGCAAGGCCCCCATCGTCTAGTGGCCTAGGACACCAGGTTCTCAGCCTGGGTGCCGGGGTTCGAGTCCCCGTGGGGGTACCAGACGGGTGAAAGGCCCTCGGAGGCGACTCCGAGGGCCTTCTCCGTTCTGGCGTCGCTCGCTGCAACCGCGATCAGGTCAAAGGGTTGGCGCCAGGTGACGGCCAGCTCGCCGGCGGCCCACGTGCAGTTCGAGACCGCGAAGTCGAGCAGGTGCCGCCTCTCGGTGGGGTTCTGCTCCTGGAACAGCTCCGCCGCCTGCTTCGAGAGTTCGAGAATCGAGATCCCCTCCTCGATGTAGTCCTCGTTGGCGGCCTGGTGAGCCTCGATCTCGGCGAGGATCCGGCCCTGCTCGTCCCGCCACTCGGCGGCCTTCCGCTCGAAGAATGCGGTGTCGATGCGCCCGTCGAGCCAGTCCACGTACATCGTGTCGATCCGGTCCTGCAGCCGGCGGTGGTTGGCTTGGAGGCGGGCCATGGCTTCCTCCTGGTGCCGTCGGACGTCCGTGTGGCTCGCCCGCAGCGCCTCCGCCACCCAGCCAAGCTTGTCCTCGGGGAAGGCGATGCCTCGGAGGGCCTCCGTGAACTTCTCCGCCAGGATTTCCTCGCGGACGTAGGGCTCCGAGCACTCTCCCTTGGCGTGCGTGCAGCGGTAGTAGACGTAGCGCCCCTTCTTGATGTCGCCGACCATCGAGCATCCGCACCGGCCACACTCGATGAGCCGGGCGAAGGCGAAGTCGTGTTTCACCTTCCGGTGGCGCTTCATGAATCGGCGGTCGAGGGCCTGCTGGACCTGCTCCCACAGTTCGCGGGTCACGAGCGGCGGGTGGGTGCCCTTGTAGATCTCGCCCTGCCACTCGAACTCGCCGTAGTAGAACCGGCGCCGCAGGATCTTGTGGACTGTCGTGCGGCGGACCTCGCGCAGCTTGCCGCGGCGGGTCAGTCCCTGCGCGCGTGCCCAGCCCGCGATCTCCTCGAGCGAGCAGGTCCCGGTCGCGTACCGCTCGAACATCTCGCGCACGATCGGCCCGCGCTCCGGGTCCAGGTTGACGACCTTTGTGCCCTTCTCATCGACCGCGTTCAAGTAGCCAAGCGGTGCGTACGAGGGGTAGACCCCCTCCTCGGCCTTCTCCACCATCCCCTTCATGCACTCTTCGCGCAGGTTGTCGATGAAGTGCTTCGCCATGACCACGCGGATGTCATGAAGGAATCGGTCGGATGACTTTGACGTCCTCGAGATGACCACCCCCTCCTTGACGAGGTGTAGCTCGGCACCGAGGTCGGCGACCTCGACGTAGTCGGTCAAGTTTCTGTAGAGGCGGTCCACCTTCTCGACGATCACCACCCGGTCGTGTTCGGGGCGCCCGCGGAGGTACGTGAGCATCTCCCCGAACGCGGTCCGGCCCGCCGCTTTCGCCGACTCGGCTTCGGTGAATTCCCGCGCGATGGCCAGGCCGTGCTCGCCGGCGTACGCGCGCAGGAGCCGGAGCTGGGCCGGGACGCTGTAGCCCTCGGCCTCCTGCTCCTTCGACGACACGCGTGCGTACACGACCGCGGCCCCACGTCCGGGGTGCGCCATCCGAACGGGGATGCGGCGGGTCATGGCGTGCCTCCGTTGCCGGATGACTCGAACACGAGAGCCAGCGGGGCCACGACGCGAGGGTCGTCGGTCATTCTAGTGCGGCTCGGCCGTGGCGAGGCGCGGGTTCTTCCGCGCCCGCTGGGCTCCCGGATGGCCGCTTGCGTGCGGCCCAGGTTGCCAGCACGCGGAAGAACCCCGTGACGTTGGCGACGATCTGCCGCCCGTCCTCCTCGCGGAGGATGCGGCGAGAGTGCGGCTGCCACGTCTCGATCGCGCGCGCGGTCGGGTCCGCGTCGTCAGCGCGTCGAGGGTCCGGCAGTCCTGCAGCGCGTTCTCGCGATGCCACGCCCGACTCCCTGGCGCGTGGTCGTGCGCCGGTGGAGGTAGGGCGAGCCGAGGCGGCGAGCTCGCGGGCGTCGTTCCGAAAGTTGGAATCGGACCGAAAAGGTGTCCCGACTCATGAAACGTGCGGCCGGCACCCCGCCGCCTGGCTGCCCCACGCGGAACGAGCGGCTTTGCGTCGGGCCGGCGCAGAGGTCGGACCCAGTCCGTATGACCGGGGTGCCTGCTGGCTGCGGCGTGCTCACGTGGCGATCCAAATCGTGCATGCCCGGCCGTACGGGCCGGGGCAGGTGCGACCCGAGTCGGCGACATCCCCCGCCTTGAAGAGACTCCTGATCGTGGACGTCACCGACTGGGGCGGGCTGCCGGTGGCCGCGACCAGATCGTGGAAGGTCCCTCCTCCGGGGCCGCGGTCGCGTAGGGCCGCAAGAACCCGTAGCCTTGCCACGGGCGAGCGCTTCCGCAGCGCCGCTATGCTGGTAGCTCGGGTTGGCCTCGGCGCAGAACCGTTGTTCGGGCCCGACATCAGCGTCCCTCCTCTCGTAGGGGATCGGTCAGGGGTGTGCAGAGCAGCGGGACGCCGGATCCGCACGCCAGGCAGACCTGCCCGCCCGCGTCGCAGTACCACGGGCACCCCCCCGCGGGGGATGGCCCGGCGGCTTCCGTCTCCTCCGGTGGCCCAGGTGGCTCCTCCCAGCCCTCGGACTCGCCCTCCAGGCTGCCGAACACTGGCGTGGGTGGAGGGGCGGGTGGTTCTGCCCCGGAGCAGGGGGGGGCCGTCGGCCCGATTGGGCCACTTGGGTCACCTGCCGGCGCGATAATCGTCTCCGCGGCGAGGTGGAGGACGAGTTGTCGGGTGCCCTCGATCATCCGCCGCACCTTGAAGCGCGTCTTGCCCCCGCGCTCGTCGAGCGAGCGGAGCAAGCGGGCCTGGTGCAGTCGGAGGTGGAGCGTGGGCCCCGCGACATGCAGCGGCTGGTTGATCGACCCTCCAAGGCGCTGGGCGACCGAGTACGCGGCCTCGGGCTGCAGGTACACGTCCGGCCCGTCGATCCAGCCGATCTTCAAGCCACGGGCAACCCACTCGTCGAACGTGTTGGCACCGGTCTTCCCGGTCCGGGGATGCCATCCGTACGGTATCGGGTTGGTCGGCGGGTTCCCGTCGCGGGCGGCGAGGTGTGCGGATCCGCTGGCGATCGCGGCCCTCACGAGCTCGCAGAACATCTCGGCCGGGTCCGCGCTGAGCTGGTAGGTCGCCTGTGCCTCCGCGGCGGCCACGATCGCGGCGGTGGCCCGGGCGTCGAGCGCGACGGCCTCGGAGTCGTCGATCACGCCGACCTCACCCGCGAACCGCAGGAACAGCCGGATGCTGAAGATCAGATCCGCGGCGATCGCCGGGACTCGTCGGTGCTCGCCGTCGTGCGCGAGGTCGTCGCGGATCTCCGCGGTCCTCGAGCGACGTTCGAGGACAAGACCCTCGTACTTCGGGGCGACCCAGGCCAGGAATGCGCTCATCGTCGCGGCGTAGAGTCCGTGCGCCGCCGCAGCCTGGCAGATGCTGAGCCGAGCCGGGGCGATGTCCCCGCGCGCGAGTTGGAGGATCATGATGCGGGCCCGGAGAGACTGTCCGGCTGGGACGTCCTCGCCAGTCATGATCACCAGCCCGCGGGGGAATCGGGTTGGACGCAGCGTTGCGTCCGCCCGCAGTCGCGCTCGCCCGGCGCGGTTCCCTTGCGCCCGCAGGAGCCGGTCCGCGGTGCGGTGGAGGGCTTGAACGTCGCCCGCCTGGCCGGTGGGCGCGAAGTCATCGACGGTCAGCACGGCGTCCTTGGCTTCGAACGCCAGGGTTTCGAGCGCGTTCGCCGTCGCCGCCCAGGAAGCAGGCAGGTGGCGGGCGTCGAAGCCGCGGCCAAAGTGGGACTGGCCGAGCGCGGCCAGCTCGGACTTGAAGACGCCCGTTGGGCCCGCCAGCGCGATCCCGAAATCGGGCTCGCCGAGCACCGCGCGCCACACGGCCGCCGCGAGGGTGACGGAGACCTCGTCTGGCGCGAGGCTCCAGAGGTCCAAGTGCGCGCGCACGGCCGCGCGTAGAGCTTCTGGAGCTGGTGGGGCCGGTAGATCAAGCCGCTCCAGGGCGGGGGCGAGGTGGACCTCGACGTCGCGGCGTAGCCCGTCCCGCCAGATCAGCCCACCCGCGTGCGCGTATCCCCAGTGTCCATCGACCTGCGTCCAACCCGTGTGCCGGAGCACGCGTCGCTGGACGGGGTGGTAGCTCAGCTGCCGGATCGCGACCTCGACGTGCGAGCGGATCCCGAAGCCGGCGAAGACGGTGGCGGTGGCGGGGAGTCGTTCCGCCACCCAGCGGAGGCTCCCGAACTCGAGGGCGGCGACCAGGAAGGTCGTGAGCTGGCCCATGTGTTCGGCCTGGAGCTCGTAAAGGCGGCGAGCTTCGAGCCCATCGTCCTCGATGATCTCGGCCGTAATTGCCGCGGTGAAGTTCGTGAGCCGCTGCGGTCGCGAGCCGGGTCTGCCTGCGGATCCCCAGAACAACCCCTCAGGGGTCGCGGTGTACGGGTTGCCGCCTGGGGCTGCTGCCCCGGCGCGGTATCCGGGGCCGCACCGCTTCGCCGCGCGGTCGAGCTCTGCTTCGAGCCAGGTCGAGGTGCCGCGGCCCTCGTCCCACTTTGGTCGCGCGCGAGCGGACCGCCTCGCGAGGCGTTCCATCTGGCTGAGGTTGGCGTTGCACCAGAACGCCAGCCGCGCGAAGAGCGACGCGTCCGCCTCGCTCGCGGACGGGAATCCCGCGTCCTGGCCGTCCCACAGCCGGCGGAAGATCTCGCCGTGCGCGGAAGCCAGGGCCTTCTCGAGCAGATCGTCGTCGGGGACCTCCTCGACGGGCTCCTGGTCGTCCCCGATGGGCGTCTCGTCCGCCAGCCGATCGCTCGGACTGCCTGGGTCGGCTGGGGGGCTGGTCCAGAAGACCTCGCGGTGGAGCTCCGCGATTTCCGGCCCGCGGTCGTGGATCTCGGTGGGCGAGCTAACGAGATGGTCGCCGGTGACGGTCATGTAGCGCCGCCGGCAGTAGAGCTCGATCTGCCCCTTGCGGTTCCCGCCCGGTGGGAGCAGGGCCCGCACCCAGATGTGCACGCCCGTGCCCGACGGGCTGATCTCGGTGTACGAGTTGAGCCGGGCGATGATCGCCAGCGCCCAGTCTTCGATCACGCCGCTTGCCGGGTCTCGGCAGTGGTCCAGATCCGCCACGACGTACGGGCAGTCTTCGGCCATCACGAACCCGACTCCGGTGGCGCCCGCCGGCACCAGGGCCGCGAGTGCGTCCGCGAACGAGCCCCAGTCGAGGAGGTCCCTGACGCTGGCGTTGCGGTACGGGGGCTTCGGCGCGCGGGGGACCTTGCCCTCCCCTCGACTGCCCCAGATGACCCAGCGGTCGGCCGCCTTCAGCTCTGCGGGGATCTTGTCGGGGTTCATCGGTTGCCTCCGGCGTCGTGGGTGCGCTCTGGTGGGTGAGCAGGCTCCAGGGCGAGCACGACGTCGCCCTTCGCGATGAGGTAGCGCCCACCCGGTCCGCGTAGCGCGTGCAGGCAGCCCCGGTCGATCCAGCCCCGGACGGTCTCTGGCGTCACTCGCAGCAAGCGAGCGGCGTCAGCGACCGTGAGAAACGGTGCAATCCGGCTCATCCATCCATGAAACCGACTGACCCGGCGCAACAGCCGGTGGCGTCCGTGGATGTCCGGACTTGTCCTGCTCCCGAAGGGCGGACGCGGGTGTGCGCTACAGGAACGTGCCGGGCTCTATCCCGAGGGCCCGAAGGCGCGCTTCCCGTTGCGCCCGGGCGGCGGCGCGCTCGCCGGCTCGATGGTCGAGCCAGTACTCCAGCGCGTCCCCGGGGATGGTGCCATCGTCCAGTCGGGCGTCCGCCAAGAAGCGGTACGAACTCTTGAGGTTTCTCCGACTCCTATCGAGTCGCTTCCTGAGTGCCTCGGGCGTCAGGTCGCCGCCCGCGGGGTCGTCGGTCCGCTTGATTCGGGTAACGGCCTGCTTGAGCGTGAGGCCGTCCAGTTTCCACCGGTGGCCCGCTGACGGCATGATCCCGATCTCGCACTCGATGGCACGGGCGAGGCTCTTGGACGCGGCCCAGTAGCCGTCCGCCAGGGCGTGGCCCTGCAGGAACCCGGACTTCAGCGCCATGCGCTCGGCTCGAACCGCCCACACCTCGGTCCATTCGGGCAGGTCGCGCAGCTCCTCGACGGCCAGCCTGCGTTCTCGTGGCGCGAGCTTTGCTTGGCGCACCCTGGCGAGCAGCCGGCGGAGCTTGGCTCGTACGAGGCGCTTCAGTCGCTCGTCGCCGACTCGGAAGACCTCACGCAGCAGACTCGCTGGCAGTGTGCCTGGCGCGGCCTCTAGAACGCGGGAGTAGCCAGGGGGCACGTGGTCCTCCAGCTCGAAGGGCCAACTAGGCGACGGGGTCAGGAGCGCTGCCAGCTCCCCCGACGTGGGTCGCGCCCTCCTCGCCCCTGGGAAGCGCGGCATCCGGCCTCCTCGTGTCGTGCCCACGGCGCACCAGAGTCTGTGCCGGGAAGTTCGCCGTGTCGACCCCGGAAACCGCCCCTGAATCGGTGGTCGCCGCCGGCTGCGTCGAGTGGGTGGCTGGCCGCTGTCGGACCGCTGCAAGGAGTTGGGATAGCCGGCGTTGCCGCGCGGTGAGCGTCGGACGTCGGTGCAGCCGGCGACGTGTTCGGCGATACCACTCCACGGACTTCGCGAGTGCCGCGCGCACTTCTCGGCTGCGCCGCTCGTCAGCGATTTCGCATGCGTTGCTGACGAGTTCGATGGCCTCCCACGGCCGCCACGGCGTTGCCTTCCGAATGGCCGCGCGACGCCGCCGGACGAGGTTCAGCGCGGTGGGCGTGTGCGAGTACCAAATCTCGAGCCAGCCATCGCCTGCCCGCGGGCCGACAGGCTCCTCGAATCCGTCGAGGAAGGCCCGGAGCGGGGGGATGTGCAGGAGCCAGCCCCCGACCCGCATGCAGGTCATCGGGAATGCCGTCTGGACCTCGGCGAACACCTTCCCTCTAGAGTTCCGTGCCTGGACCAGTGCGCCCCAGGCTGGGCGGTGCGGCCGTTTCCGTCCGGGCACGACGACCCACCACCAGGTACTACGGGCCGGCGCGAAGAACTCGGGGCGCCACGTCGCGAAGGGCGTGCTTGGGATCGGGGTGCCCACGTCTGCCGGGCTCGCGGCATCGAGCTCGGTGGCCTGCCTCTCGCCGTTCGTCTCCTCGGTCATGCATCCCTCCCCCGAGGATTATCATCGGCAATACCGATGGCCGCCATCGGCCTCTATGGGTCGTCGGGAGGCCGGTGCCGGTCCCGGGTGCGTGCCGGCCTCCGGGGCTACTCGTCGTCCCACTCCACGATCAATCGCCCGTGCGCGACGTGGATCTTGAGCCGGACCCCGGGCTCGAGCCCGGCCTCGGTGAGCCAGTCGCCTCGTAGCCGAACCTGCGGGGTCGAGGTGTACTTGTACAGCAGCCCGTCACCGACGCCCCGCCCGCACACGCCGACCGTGACGTGGCGGACGGCCCGCGAGATCGGCGGGGTGGGCGTCCCGTTGGTCGGGGCGCTCGGGTCCATCGTCGGGCCGGAGGTTTCGTCCCCTGGCTCGGGCTCGTTCGCCGCCTCGAGGGCCCACCGCAGCTCGCGGAGCCCGCGCCGGATGTTCTTGAAGGTCTCCTTGCTCTCCCTGTCC
>JAKEIC010000062.1 GCA_022614695.1 Planctomycetales bacterium
GAACAGGCGGAGGGGGACGTGTCGTACCTCCGGCCGACGACGGACGTCTGGGGGCTCGGGTGCGTCCTCTACGAGGCGATCGCGGGACGGCGACCCTTCGAGGGCGAGAGCCCGGCGGCCGTCGTCGCCCGCGCGATCGGCGACGAGCCCATGCCGATCCGGCGGCTCCGGCCGGATGTCCCGCGCGGGCTGGAGACGGTCCTCCGGGCCGCGCTCGCGAAGGCCCCCGCGTCGCGCTACGCCGGAGGCGGCGCCCTGCGGGACGACCTCGATCGGGTGCTCCGCGGCGAGGCCCCCGCCGGGCGCCCGCGTTCGCGGCGGCTCGCCCTCGCGGGCGCGCTCCTCGCCGCGGGAGGGGCCCTCGCCTGGGCGACCGTGCTCCTGCGGGGCGCGACCCCTCCCCCCGCCTCCCCGACGGGCCCGGCCGCGGGCGACTCGCGCCCGGCGAGCGCCGCCGACCTCGCGTCGCGCGCGCGGAGCCTCCGGACCTCCGACCCCGCGGAAGCCGCGCGGCTCTTCGGCGAGGCGCTCTCCTCGATGCCGGACGGGCCGGACCGGCCAGAGCGGGAGGACTGGCGCATCGAGCGGGGGCTCGCGCTCTGGGCGGCCGGGGACGGGGCCGCGGCCCGCGCCGAGTGGTCCCGGATCCCCGAGGGCGCCCCGAGGGCCGCCGCGGCCCGGCTCTACCTGGGGCTCGAGGCCTTCGGCCGCCTCGAGGGGGACGAGTCGGTCCCGCACCTCCGGGCGGCCGCCGGGGCGGACGGCCCCGAGGCGCGGAAGGCGCAGGCCGCCCTGGCGATCCTCGGGCAGGACTGGGCGGAGGCCCGGTCGCTCCTGCGCGGGGAGCGCGGATGGGAGGCCTCTCTCCTGCGCGGCTACGTCGAGAACCGCGACCCGTCCGGCGACCGGACGGCGGCCGCCCGCGAGTACGGGGAGGCGGTCGCGACGGGCCCGCAGCTCCCCTGGGTCCACGCGAACCGGGGGGACATGCGAAAGGCGGTCGGGGACCTGCGGGGGGCCCTCGCCGACTACGATGCGGCGCTCCGGTTGCGGCCGGACCTCGCGAACGTCCTCCGGGTCCGCGGGAACGTCCGGCGGCTCCTCGGCGATCCGCAGGGGGCGGTCCGGGACTTCGACGAGGCGCTGCGTCTCGAGCCCGACTCCGCGGTTGGCCTGACCGACCGGGGCACGGCGCGGATCGAGGCCGGAGACGCCGAGGGGGGGATGGCGGACTACGCCGCCGCCATCGGGCTCCGGCCGGACCTGCCGAGGGCCTGGCACAACCGTGCGCTCGTGCGGGATCAGCGCGGCGACCCGCGGGGGGCCTACGAGGACTACACGGACGCCCTCCGGGCCGACCCGAAGTTCGTGGACTCGCTCCACAACCGGGCCGGCCTCCGCGCGCGGTTCGGCGACCCTCGGGGCGCGCTCGCCGACTACGACGAGGCCATCCGGCTCAGTCCCGGCTCGGCCGATTGCTGGTCGAACCGGGCGTCTCTCCGGCAACGACTCGGGGACCCGGAAGGGGCGCGGGCCGACTACGACGAGGCGATCCGTCTCCAGCCCGACCTGGTCGCGGCGCTGACCGGGCGCGGCTCGCTCCGCGCCGCGACGGGTGACCCGGCCGGGGCCCTCGAGGACCATGGGGCGGCCCTCCAGCGCAGGCCCGGGGATCCCCGGATCCTCGTCAACCGCGCGAACGCGCGGCTCGACCTGCGGGAACTGGACGGGGCGCTCGCCGACGTCCAGGAAGCCCTCCGGGCGCTCCCCGATCTCCCGCAGGCGCACGCCACCCTCGGCCGCGTCCGGCTCGAGCAGGAGGACCTCGCGGGCGCGGCGGCGGCGTTCCGCGAGTGCGCGCGGCTCGCTCCCGACGGGCCGGTCCACGAGGCCGCGCGTGGCTATCTCGAGCAGTGCGAGCGGAGGCTGGGCCGGAAGGCGTCCCGATGAGCGGCTCCGGTCAGGCCTTCCTCACCGACTTCGGCCTCGCGAAGTCCGTCGCGACGGGCTCGAAGCTCACCCGCACCGGCCAGGCCCTGGGGACGCCGGCCTACATGAGCCCGGAGCAGGCCCGCGGCGAGACCTCCTCCCTCGCCCCGGCGACGGACGTCTGGAGCCTCGGCTGCGCCCTCCACGAGATGCTCGCCGGAGGGCCTCCCTGGGCGGGAGAGACGACGGCGGCGATCGTCGCGGGGATCCTCTCGCGGGAGCCGGCCGGGCTCCGCGCCCTCCGGCCCGATGTCCCGGTCGGGGTCGAGCGGGTCGTGCGCGCCGCCCTGGCCAAGGACCCGGCGCGGCGCCCCGCCGACGCCGCGGCGCTGCGCGACGACCTCGACCGGACGCTCCGGGGGGAGGCGCCGCTCGCCCGTCCGCCGCGCGGCCGACACGCGCTGTGGCTGCCCGCCGCGGCCGCCGCGATCGCCGCCGTCGCCCTGCTCCCGCTCCTCGCTCCCGGGGAGCCCGGGACCGGCGACGCTCGGCCCGCCCCGGATCTCCGCGACGAGCGCGTGAGGAAGGCCCGGGCGCTCCGCGCGCGCGACCCCGCGGGGGCGGCGGCCCTCCTCGCCGGCGCGGACCCGGCCGCCCGGGCCCTCCGGCTCGAGCGCGCCGACTGCCTCCGCGAGGCGGGCGAGTGGTCGGCGGCGGAGGCCGAGTACACGGGGCTCCTCGACGAGGACCCCTCGGACCTCGCCGCGCGCTACGGCCGCGGCGCCGCGCGGTGGCTCGGGATGACCGCGGGGCGAGTGGAACTCCCGGCCCCGGGGGAGGATCTCAGGGTCGTCGCCGAGGGGCCGCCGGGACCCCGCCGGAGCATGGCGCGGGCGATGGCCTACTGGGGCGGGCAAAGCTACGAGAAGGGGCTCCGCGAGCTGGAGGGCGCAGGAGGCGGTTGGGACGTCCACGCGACGCGCGGGATCCTGGCGCTCGGCGCGGGGGCGAAGGCCCCCGAGCAGGTGGAGCAGGCGGTCCGCGAGTTCACCGCGGCCCTCGAGGGCGGCCCCCCGATCGCGTGGGTCTTCGCGGAGCGCTCGGACGCACGGCTGCGGCTCGGGGACCTGGGGCCGGCCCTCGAGGACGTCGAGAGGGCGCTCGCGATGCGGCCGTCCGAGCCCAACTGGCTCGAGTTGCGCGCGATGCTGCGCTATCGCGGGGGCGACGCGGCCGGCGGGCTCGCGGACCTCGAGAAGGCGGCGGCCACGGGGCACCGCTGTCCGATCCTCCATGCCAACCTGGCACTCGTCCGGATCGCGCTCGGGGATCCGGACGGGGCCCTCGCCGACGCCGAGGAGGCGGTCCGGCTGGTGCGGGACGAGTCGACTCTGACGGCCCGGGGGCTCGCCCGGCGGGCCGCCCGGCAGCGGGAGGGCGCGCGGGCCGACCTCGAGGCCGTCCTCGCCCTCGCGCCCGCCGACCCGGAGGCCTGGAACAACGCCGGCATCGCGCGGAAGGACGCCGGGGACGTCGCCGGGGCCCGGGAAGCCTTCGACCGCGCCCTCGCGTTGCGGCCGGCGTTCCCCGAGGTGCTGGCGAGCCGGGCGGACCTGCGGTCGCTCGGGGAGGACTGGGCCGGGGCCGAGGCGGACTACACGGCGGCCCTCGGGATCCGTCCCGGCTGGTGGCAGATCCGGAACAACCGCTCGCTCGCGCGGCAGGAGCTCGGCGACCTCCGCGGGGCCCTCGCCGACCTCGACGAGGCGCTCCGGTCGGCCCCCGAGGACCCCGAGCTCCTCACGAACCGGGGAGGCGTGCGCCGCACGCTCGGAGACCTGGCGGGCGCTGCCGAGGACCAC